>CAZZWY010000020.1:0-18246 GCA_964657785.1 uncultured Acetobacteraceae bacterium | reverse complement strand
GACATGGGCGACGCGATCCTCATGCCCTCGATCGCCGCCGCGGTGATGGGCGGCACGCTCATCACCGGCGGCCGAGGCCACTACGTCGGCATGTTCGGCGGCGCATTGCTGTTGACGGCGTTGACGACCCTGCTCTCCGGCATCCTGCTGCCGGCGGCCGCCCGCGACATCGTCTTCGGCGGGGTCGTGCTGATGGCCGTGATCGCCTTGCGCGAGCGGTCCGGCCACTGACCTCGATCGAGGAATCGCGAAGATGACCGAAGCCCCTGCCCGACCGCTCGCGGACAACCCGTTTCCCCCGGTCCGCCCCGACTGGCTCGCCCTGCAGGTCGAGCCGATCATCGAGCCCGACTACCCGGTGGTCGACGCCCACCATCACCTCTTCGATTGGCCGATCTGGCGCTATCGCTTCGACGACTACCTGGCCGACCTCGGCAGCGGCCACAACGTCATCGCGACCGTCTTTGCCGAATGCGGCGCGATGTACAAGGCGGGCGGCCCGGTCGCGTTCAGGCCGGTCGGCGAAACCGAGTTCGTGACCGGCGTCGCGGCGATGTCGGAGAGCGGCGGCTACGGGCCGACACGGGTCTGCGCGGCGATCGTCGGCCACGTCGACCTCACCCTCGGCGCCGCGGTCGAGGACGTGCTGCAAGCCCATCTGCGTGCCGGCGGCGGCCGGTTCCGTGGCATCCGGCACGCGACCGTCTTCGACCCGAGCCCGGAGATCCGCTGCACGATGGCGCTGCCGCCGAAAGGCCTGATGGCCGAGCCGCGTTTTCGCGAAGGCTTCGCGCGGCTGGGGCCGCTCGGCCTGTCGTACGACGCCTGGCTCTACCACCACCAGCTGCCCGAGTTGACGGCGCTCGCCCGGGCGTTCCCCGGCACCACGATCGTCCTCGATCATCTCTCCGGCGTGCTCGGGATCGGGCCGTACGCGGGCCGGCAGGACGAGATCTTCGCCGCCTGGCGCCGCGACCTGCGCGAGCTGGCGCGCGAACCCGATGTGCTTCTCAAGATCGGCGGCATGGGCATGCACATGCTGCCCTTCGGTTTTCATCGGCAGCCAAAGCCGCCGTCGTCCGAAGCGCTGGCGCATGCCTGGCGACCGTATGTCGACACCTGCATCGATGCGTTCGGCGCGGAGCGCTGCATGTTCGAAAGCAACTTCCCCGTCGACAAGACCGCGTACAGCTACCCGGTCCTGTGGAATGCCTTCAAGCGGCTGACGGTGGGAGCTTCCCCGAGCGAGAAGGCCGCGTTGTGTCGCGAGACGGCACTTCGCACCTATCGCATCGACCTGAACGACAACGACTGAAGAGACGAAATCATGGTGCACATCCAACGGCTGATCGACGGCCACGACAACCTCGGCGAGGGCCCGCTCTGGGACGTGGCCGAGCAGAAGCTCTACTGGATCGACAGCCTCGGCCGCTGGATCCACCGGATCGACGCCGAGGGGCGCGGCTTGAAGACCTGGGCCGTCCCGGGCGACATCGGCTCGATGGCCTTGCGTGCGAGGGGCGGCGCGATCCTGTCGCTGCACAACGGCTTCCACGCCTTCGATTTCGAGACCGGCGAGGCGACGCTTATCAAGAACCCGGAGCCCGGCCGTCCGGAAAACCGCCTCAACGACGGCAAGGTCGACCGGCAGGGCCGCTTCGTCGCCGGCTCGATGCACCGTGCCGAATCGCAAGGCGCCGGTTCGCTCTACGTGCTCGACACCGACCTCTCGGTTCGCCGGCTCGACGACGGCATCATCTGTTCCAACGCGCCGGCGTTCTCGCCCGACGGCCGAACGCTCTACTTCGCCGACAGTGTGCGCCGCGTCATCTACGCCTACGACTACGACACCGAACGTGGCGCGGTCTCGAACAAGCGGCTCTTCGTTTCGACCGAGAACGACCCGGGCGCCCCGGACGGCGGCACGGTCGACGCCGATGGCTGCGTCTGGAGCGCGCAGATCCTCAGCGGTCGGATCGTGCGCTATACGCCGGCGGGCAAGGTCGACCGCATCGTCGAATTCCCCGTCGCCACGCTGACCAGCGTGATGTTCGGCGGCCCGAATCTCGACATCCTCTACGTGACGACGATGGGCGAACTCAGCGCCGGCGTCGTCGACTTCGTGTCGAGGAACCCGGTACCCGCCGGCAAGGCGATCGGGCCCGGCCAGCCGGGGGTCGGCGCGCTGTTCGCGGTGCACGGCCTCGGCGTGAAGGGCATCGCCGAGCCGCGCTTCGCGGGCTGAATGGTTGGTTCGCCAATGATTGAAAGGAAGACAGCATGTCCCTCGAACTGATCGCAGACAGTCTCCAGTTTCCGGAGGGGCCGGTCGCCCTCGCGGATGGCGCGGTCCTGCTCACCGAAATCAAGCGCCGGACGATCACGCGCATCGACACCGACGGGCGCAGTGAGGTCATCGCCCGCCTCGAAGGCGGCCCGAACGGTGCCGCGATCGGTCCCGACGGCGCGCTCTACATCACCAACAACGGCGGCTCGTATGAATGGCTCGACCATGACGGACTGACCATTCCCGGCCCGCGCCCGGCCGGTCACCAGGGCGGGTCGATCCAGCGGCTCGACCTGCGCAGCGGCTCGGTCACGACCTTGTACGAGGCGTGCGACGGCGAGCGCCTGATCAGCCCCAACGACCTGGTCTTCGACAAGAGCGGCGGCTTCTGGTTCACCGACAACGGCGCGGGCACCGCATCGCAACGCCGGTTCGGGCGCCTGCACTATGCGAAGACCGACGGCTCGATGATCGTCGCGGCGAGCCCGCACCTGCTCGCGCCCAACGGCGTGGGCCTCTCGCCCGACGAGACGGTGGTGTATGTGGCCGACACGATGCTCGGCCGCCTCTGGGCCTTCGACGTCGTGAGCCCGGGCGTCACCCGGCCCGTCTCGCCGTTTCAACCGGCGCGCGTGGTCGCCAACCTGCCGGGGGTGCAGTTCCTCGACAGCCTGGCGGTCGAGGCCGACGGGAAGGTGTGCGTCGCGACGATCCTGAACGGCGGCGTCACCGTCTTCGACCCGGCCGACGGCAGCACCGAGCATGTGCCCGTGCCGGACCTGATCTGCACCAACATCTGCTTCGGCGGCGCCGACCTGCGAGATGCCTGGATCACCGCGTCGGCCACCGGCAGGCTCTTCAAGACCCGCTGGCCGAGGCCGGGGCTGAAGCTCAACTTCAACGCCTGACGGATCGCTGGCCGGCGACCCGTCCAGGGCGCGCCGGATCAGTTGCGGAAGACGGCGGCCATGCTCGCGTCCTGATCGGCGACGCTGACGCCGCCTTCACGCATCCGCATCTCGTTGCGGCCGACCACGAGGTGGTGCACCTCGTCCGGCCCGTCGGCCAGGCGGAGCGTGCGCTGCTGCGCGTACATGTGGGCGAGCGGCGTGTGCTGCGAGACGCCGAGCGCGCCGTGCATCTGGATCGCCTCGTCGATGATCTTGCAGACGCGCTCGGGCACCATCGCCTTGACCATGTGCACCCAGAGCCGCGCTTCGCGGTTGCCGAGCACGTCCATCGCCTTGGCCGCCTTGAGCACCATCAGGCGCATGCTCTCGATCTCGATCCGGGCCCGCGAGATGATCTCGACGTTGCCGCCGAGCCAGGCGAGTTCCTTGCCGAAGGCCTTGCGCGACAGGCCGCGCGTCACCATCAGGTCGAGCGCCTTCTCGGCCGCGCCGATCGAGCGCATGCAGTGGTGGATGCGGCCCGGCCCGAGGCGCACCTGCGAGATCTCGAAGCCGCGGCCCTCGCCGAGCAGCATGTTGTCCTTCGGCACGCGCACGTTGTCGAAGAGGATGTGCATGTGGCCGTGTGGCGCATGGTCTTCGGCGAAGACGTGCATCGCGCCGAGGATCTTCACCCCGGGCGTGTCCTTCGGCACGAGGATCATCGACTGCTGCAGGTGCGGCGCGGCATCGGGGCTGGTGCGCACCATCGTGATGAAGATCTTGCAGCGCGGGCTGCCGGCGCCGGAGATGTAGTGCTTCTCGCCGTTGATCACCCACTCGTCGCCGTCGAGCACGGCGGTGGTCGCGATGTTCTTCGCGTCCGACGAGGCGTGGTGCACTTCGGTCATCGCATACGCCGAGCGGATCTCGCCGTTGAGCAGCGGCTTCAACCAGCGTTCCTTCTGCGCCGGCGTGCCGACGCGTTCCAGCACCTCCATGTTGCCGGTGTCGGGCGCCGAGCAGTTCATGCATTCGCTCGCGAGCGGCACCTTGCCGAGCTCGGCGGCGATGTAGGCGTAGTCGAGGTTGGAGAGGCCTTCGCCGGTCTCGGCGTCGGGCAGGAAGAAGTTCCAGAGCCCCTCCTTCTTGGCCTGATTCTTCGCCGCGCCGAGCAGGTCGAGTTGGCCCGGGGCGTACTGCCAGCGGTCGTCGCCGGTGCGCCCCTTGCCGAGCGCCTCGTACTCGGCACTCATCGGCACGACCGTCTCGGCGATGAAGCGCTTGACGTGCTCGTAGAGCGGCAGCGATTTCTCCGACATGCGCAGGTCGTTCAACTCGTCGGTCGGGTTGAGCGTGAAGGCGGAGGCAGTGGTGGGCGTGGCTTGTCTCATGGCGCGGTGTGTTCCAAAGGGTGGTTCGGGGCGACACGGGCCACCCCGTCGGGGGCGCCATCTCGCCTGCCGAGTATGGAACGCAGCGTTGGCGAGCGCGGTCCCGCAGGGGACAAGTCGACGGGGTGAATGCGGCGCCGTCGCGCCGCTCAGCGACGGGCGAGGGCGGCTTCGCGGATCTGCCGCTTGAAGATCTTCCCCGACGGCGTGCGGGGCAGCGGCTCGGCGGACACCTCGATGAACCGCGGAATCTCGAACCGCGCCAGATGATCGACGAGGAAGGTTCGCAAGTCCTCGACATCGAGCGCCGGCGACCCATGCACCGTCGCACCCACTTCCTCGCCGAGCCGCTCGTCGGGCACCGCGTAAACAGCCGCCTCGTGGACGTCCGGGTGCATCAGGAGCGCCGCCTCGACCTGCCCGCAGCCGATGTTCTCGCCGCCGCGGATGATGAGGTCCTTGAGGCGATCGACGATATAGAGGTAGCCCTCCGCGTCGAGATACGCCACGTCGCCGGTGCGGAACCAGTCGCCGTCGACGAAGGACTGGGCGGTGGCGTCGGGCCGGTTCCAGTAGCGCTGGAACACCGACGTGCCGCGCACCAGCAGTTCGCCCGGTTGGCCGGCCGGCAAGGCGCGGCCCTGCTCGTCGATCACCTTCAGTTCGAGAACCTGCGAACAGCGGCCGGAACTGGCGGGGTGCAGAAGGTAGTCTTCACCGCCGATGCCGGCGCCGATCGCGCTGGTCTCGGTCATGCCCCAGCCGGTCGCGGGCAGGGCCTGGCCGAAGCTCCGGCTGATCTGGCGCACCTGCTCGGGCGCGCGCGGCGCGCCGCCGCCGCCGAGCCAGGTCAGGCTCGTCAGGTCGTGGCGCCGTTGCTTCGCCACGCGAATCAGATCGCCCGTCACTGCCGCCGGGCCGGCCATCGAGGTGAGTCGCTCGCGCTCGATCAATCGGGCGGCGGTCTCGGCGTCCCAGCGGTACATGCAGACCATGCGCCGCTGCGCGCGATAGCCGGCGAGGAAGGAGCCGTGCAGCCCGGTGACGTGGAACAGCGGGACCGCCAGCAGCGTCCCCGGGTTCGCCACGGGCACCGGCGTGATGCCGGCCACCCGTTCGCCGATGAGCGCGTCCAGCTCCCACGACCACAGGGCCGAGAGGATGTTGCGGTGGGTCGAGAGCACGCCTTTGGGGTGCCCGGTCGACCCCGAGGTGTAGAGGATCGTGGCGGGGTCGTCGGGCTGCAGGTCGGCGGGCGGCAGGGGCGTGTCGCCTGCAGCATCCATCAGCGTTCGCAGGGACCGCGCACCGTCCTGCAAGTCGTTCGTGCGGACCGCCAGGCACTGCAGCCGCGGCAGCGCCGTGCGCACCGCCGGCTGCGCCAGCCGTGCGAGACGCTCGGCGTCGGCGAAGACCACGTTGGCACCGCTATCCTGCAGGCCGTAGGCCAGTTCGTCCGTCGTCCAGTGGCCGTTCACCGCGACCGCCACCGCGCCGATGCTGGTGATCGCGCAGAACGCGAGGGCCCATTCCGGATAGTTGCGCATCGCGATCGCGACGCGGTCTCCCGGGCGCACGCCGCAGTCGTGCACGAGCACGTGGCCGATGCGGCCGGCGGCGGCCCAGGCCTCGGCGAAGCTCAGTCGTTCGTCCTCGTAGACCAGGAAGGGCAGGGCGGTGGCCGTCGATTCGTAGAGCGCGCGCAGGCTGGGCAGCGCCTGGGCGAAGACCCGCACCTGGCGACCCAGGGCGCTGGCATCTTCCAGCGCGTAGGGCATGCCGGGCGCGGTGAGGGCCGCGATCGCGTCGGCGCGGCCCATCGGCCCGGCTTGGGCCGATTCGTTCACAGGGTGGTCAGTGGTAGGCATCGAGGGCTTCCTCCAGCGTGCGTTCGAGGTCGGCGACGGTCGCGCAGTGCGACATCCGGGTGCAGAAGGGGCGGTAGTGCTGCACGATGCTGTCGCCCGTGCCCCAGCGGCCGACCGGTTCGGGGCAGAGCCACAGCACGCGCTTGGCGCGGGCTGCGAGCTCCTTGAAGAGGTCCAGGCGCGGGGCCGTGCCGTTGCTGCGGCCGTCGCCCATGACGATCACCGTCGTGCGGCGGTCGATCGCCTCCCCGTGCCGTTCCTGCAGGTCGCGCCAGGCCCGGCCGTAGTCGGTCGAGCCACTGCCGACTTCCTTCAGGATCAGCTTCATCGCGTCGTCGAACGGCAGGGTCTCGAGCGGCGCGGCGACGTCTTGCAACCGGTTGGAGAACGCGAAGCTGCGCAGGTCGCCGACGACGTCGTGCAGCGCGTACAGGAACAGCAGCAACAGGCGCACGTGCGCCGCCACCGACCCCGAGACATCGCAGACCGCGACGATGCGCGGCTTGTCGCGACGGCGCTGCTTCCAGGCGAGCGTGAACGGCATGCCGTCGTGCCCCGCATTGGCCCGCATCGTGCGCCGGAAGTCGAGGCGGCCGCGCAGTTGCTGGCGTTGCCGACGCGAGTGGCGCGCGGCGAGCTTCTTCGCCATGCGGGCGACCGCGGCCTTCATTCGTTCCATCTCGGCCGGGGCCATGCGGCCGAGCGGGCGCGTCACGGCAACGTCCGACAGGAAGGACTCGGTCGCCGGCTTGCCGAACAGCTCGAAGCGTTCGTCGACCACCGAACGGGCGAGGCGTTGCAGGCTGGCGCGAGCCTTCGCCAGGCGTTGCGTCTCCGGGTCGTCGGCCGTGCTGGGGTCGGTGCCGCGCTGCGCCAGACGCGCTTCGAGTGCAGCGATGCCGAGGGCTTCGAGCGTGCGGCGTGCGAAGTACGGGGCTTGGGTGGCGAACCGGATCTCGTCGACGCCGGCGCGGCGGGCCGCCCGCGCCACGGCGACCCGCAGGACGTCGCTCGGACGACCATCGGCGCCGGGCGTTGCCAGATCGACGAGGGCGTCCACCTCCGCGTCGCCAGTCATGGGCGAGGCGGCGTCGGTCGCTGGCTTCGCGACGTCGTCGTCTGCCGCGCTGCCGACCGGCGTGGGTGGCGCGAAGTAGAGATCGAAGACCCGATCGTGGATGAGCTTCTCCTCCGCCGATTTGGCCAGCACGACGCCGAGCACGTCTTTAAGGCGCGCCCGGTCGGCATAACCCGTCAAGGCCACGGCCCGCACGGCGTCGATCGACTCGACCACCGACGGCTCGGTGCCTGCCGCCCGCAGCGCGCGGACGAAGTTCGCGAGAACGCTGTCCATCGCGTGGCGGCTTCAGCGAATCGGACTGGCCGACAGCGCCGCCCGGGTCATCGCGCCCAGGCGCTCGTCGACTTCGCGCACGTCCGATTCGCGCTTGAGCAGCACCCCGATCGTGTCGCGCACCAGCGACTCGTCGAGCACGTCGGCATGCAGCAGCAGCAGCGTGCGCGCCCAGTCGACCGACTCGGCGATCGACGGCGGCTTGCGCAGGTTGTCGGCCCGCAGGGCCTGGACGAACGCCACCAGCTGCGCCAGCAGGGCGTCCTCGATGCCCGGCACGCGGGCGCGCAGCACCCGCTGCTCGAGCGCGGCGTCGGGCAGGCCGATGTGCAGGTGCAGGCAGCGCCGCTTCAGCGCGTCGCCGAGTTCCCGCGTGTTGTTGGACGTGAGGATGACCAGCGGCGGCACCTGCGCGCGGATCGTGCCCAGCTCCGGAATCGTCACCTGGTAGTCGGCGAGCACTTCGAGCAGCAGCGCTTCGAACGACTCCTCGGACTTGTCGACTTCGTCGATCAGCAACACGCTGCCGCCCGGCTGCTCCATCGCCTGCAACAGGGGACGCGGCTCGAGGAAGTCGCGCGAGAAGAAGAGGTCCTGGAAGCCCTTCAATTTGTCGAGCGCGCCCGCCAGGTCGTCGGCGACGTCCACCAGGAGGCCGATCCTCTCCTTCAGGATCTGCGTGTAGAGCAGTTGTTTGCCGTACTTCCACTCGTAAAGCGCCTTGCTGTCGTCGAGGCCTTCGTAGCATTGCAGGCGCAGGAGCTTGTGGCCGAGCGCGCGTGCTGCCGAGACGGCGAGTTCGGTCTTGCCGACGCCGGCCGGGCCTTCGATCAGGACGGGCTTTCGGAGGTGGTGGGCGAGGTAGACGGCGGTGGCGATTTGCTTCGTCGCGATGTAGCCGGTATCGGCGAGGAGCGAGACGACGGCGTCGATCGAGGAGAGGCCGGTGGGGGTCGGCAAGGGTGGGGCGGCGGTCATGCGGGCAGTATTGGCCGGATCGCTTCGGCGGGGCGTCCGGCGGGAGACAGGTGGGGGTGGGGTTTTCCTGGAGGGGTGGTCGTGGTTTTCGCTGTCGTGTGGGGAGGGGCTGGCTGAGATCTGCCGGAAAACATGGCTTCCAGAAAGGCAGTCAATGCTCATCTTCTACGAATGTTTGGGTCAATCCGTCGAACGACGGCTCGAGCATTGCACCCGAGAAGCGTGTGCGCGCCGGTGGAGATGGCGCAAGCCAAGGGCCTGCTATCGGGCGAGCATTT
Source organism: uncultured Acetobacteraceae bacterium (assembly GCA_964657785.1). Classification (GTDB taxonomy): domain Bacteria; phylum Pseudomonadota; class Gammaproteobacteria; order Burkholderiales; family Burkholderiaceae_C; genus LMDS01. The sequence continues at coordinate 9,197 of CAZZWY010000020.1, read as the reverse complement.
CAGCGTCGACGGGCGACCCCGACGACTGGCGCGGCGAGCGGCGCAGCAACGCAACCCACGAGTCCCGGACCGACGCGGAAGCGCTGCGCTACCGCAAGAGCCACGCCGCACCGACGCTGCCCAGCTTCCTGGGGCATCTGGCGATGGGTCGGATTCAATCCGACATGGACAGTGAGGAAACGTAGTCGCCGAAAATCAGCACGGGGTGCCGGGGTCACGCGACAGGCACGTCGTGACCGACCTTCATCGGGCGAGCTTGCGTGCCCGCGGCCCGGGTCCCACCCGCGGGCTTCAGCAGGAAGCTCGCGAGTGCCGGCAGCAGGACGAGCGATCCCACCATGTTCCAGACGAACATGAAGGCCAGTAGGATGCCCATGTCCGCTTGGAACTTGATCGGCGACATCGCCCAGGTGGCCACCGCGACCGCCAAGGTCACCCCGGTCAGCATGACGACCTTGCCGGTGAAGAGCAGGGAGCCGTGGTACGCCTCTGAGAGCGGCTGGCCGGCGCGAAGCCGAGCGAGCGTGACACTGAGGATGTAGAGGGCGTAGTCGATGCCGATGCCGACGCCGAGGGCAATCACCGGCAGCGTGGCCACCTTCACGCCGATGCCCAGCATCACCATCAGCGCCTCGGCCATGACCGATGTCAGCATCAAAGGCAGTACCGCCACGATCACCGCCCGCCAGCTGCGGAAGGTGAGAAAGCAGAGCACCACGACGGCGGCATAGACGAGCAGGAGCATCTGCCACCAGGCCTTCTTGACGACGATGTTGGTCGCCGCCTCGATCCCCGCGCTCCCGGCCGCGAGCAGGATCTGCACGTCGGGCGTCGCGTTGAGTTGCGCGAAGCTTTGGACCTTGGCGACGACCCGGTTCAGCGTGTCGGCACGGTGGTCGGCGAGGTAGGCGTAGACGGTGAGCAGGTTGCAGGCATCGTTGTAGAGCCCTCGCGGCGAATTGGAAGTGACGAAGCGCAGCATCTCCTGGTTGCGCAGCAGGTCGTACCACTTCGGGTTGCCTTCGTTGAGTCCGATCGACACACGGCGGTTGAGCAGCGCAAGCGAGTTGGTCGACTCGACACCCGGTAGCTGCTCCAGCTCCCACTGCAGCAAATCGACGCGCATCAAGGTGTCGTAGGCCGCGCATTGACCGTCGGGCGTCTTGACCATCACCGCGAAAACATCGCTGCTCGCGCCAAAGTGGGCGTTCGTGAAGGCGACGTCCTGGTTGTATCGGGAACCGGGTCGCAACTCGGGGGCGCCAGGGTCCAGGTCGCCGATCTGGAGTCGCGTGCTGACCATTGCGGCACCGACCGCCAGGACGATCGCAGCGACGACCACGATCTTCGCGCGACGCGGCTGCGTGAACGTGCCCAGGAAATCCCAGATATTTCCGCGAGACGACCCTGCCTGCTCGCCCTGTTCACTGCGCAGGCTGCGGACTGCGGCGCTCCGGCTCACACCCGCATAGCTCAGCAGGATCGGCAGCAGGATCAGGTTGGTGAAGATCAGGACCGCGACGCCCAGACTGGCGGCAATGGCCAACTCGCGAATGGCCTGGATGTCGATGATGAGGAGAACCGCAAAGCCCACGGCATCGGCCAGCAGCGCAGTGAGACCCGCGAGGAAGAGCCGCCGGAAGGTGTAGCGCGCAGCGACCAGCTTGTGCGCACCCCGCCCGACGTCCTGCATGATGCCGTTCATCTTCTGCGCACCGTGACTCATGCCGATGGCGAAGACCAGGAACGGCACCAGGACCGAGTAAGGGTCGAGCCCATACCCCAGCAAGCGCAGCGCGCCGAGTTGCCAGACCACGGCGATCAGCGAACTGGCGACGACCAACCCGGTGCTGCGCACACAGCGCGTGTAGGCGAAGACCATCGCGGTGACGATCACGATCGCCACGCCGAAGAAGGTCAGAACGGTCTGCAGGCCTTCGATCAGATCGCTGACGAGCTTTGCGTAGCCGGTGATGTAGACCTGCAGTTCGCCGTTCGAGTGCTCGGTGCGCAACCGCTCCAGCGCCGCGCCGAAACGCGCGTAGTCGAACGCGCTTCCGTCGGCATTGCGCTCCCGGAGCGGGACGTAGATCGCGCTGGACTTGCCGTCCAGCGCCACGAGCTGCCCGACTTCGCCGGAGCGGTCGATGTTCGCGTGCAGACGTTCGAGGCCGGCCGGCGAGCCATCGTAGTCGTTCGGAATCACCGGGCCGCCTTCGAGCCCCTCTTCCGTGACGCCGACCCAGCGCGTCGACGGCGTCCACAACGACTTCATGTTCTCCCGCTCGACGCCGGGGATCAGGAAGACCTCGTCGCTGATGCGCCTGAGCTGCTCCATGTAGTGCGCGTCGTAGATCGTCCCCTTCGGATTGGCGACCACGATCCGCACCGCATTGCCGAGACCCTTGAGTTCGCTCTGGTGGGCCAGGTAGTTGACGATGAACGGATGCCCTTTCGGGATCGTCTTGTCGAAACTGGCTTGCAGCTTGAGCTGCGTCGCGAAGACCGCGAGCACCAGGGTGATGACGGCGCACACGGCAATCACCACACGCCGGTGGTTGAAGAGGATGCGCTCGACCCAGCCGCCGGAGTGGATGTCGAAATCGGCGAGGGTCTTGGCGATGGGGCGCGTCGGCGGAACGGTCGGGGAGAGCACGGGAAAACCTTGTATTCGCAGTGATGGGCGCAGGGATCACCTGCCCGGAGCGGGCGGGACCAGCGCAAGCGTGATGACGCCCTGGAGCGTGGTGACCAGGCCGACCTGCTTCGAAGCCGCCAGGAAGCCCGTCAGCGGTGGCAGGCGAGCCGATCCGGGCGGCGCCGGCAGGAGGTTGAAGGTCCGTCCGTCGTCCGTGCTGGAGAACACCTGCCCGGCCTGGTTGGCGAACCACGCCCTCGGCCCGCTGTCGGCACCCGCCGTCGAGGCTTCGACCACCGACGAGACGATCGAGACGCTCGGCAGGTTCGCGATCCTGCTCCAGCTCTCACCGCGGTTGTCGGAGCGCAAGGCGTTGCCCCGCAATCCGGCCACGAGCACGCCACCCGACGGCAACACGCTCAGCGCGAAGAAGCTCCCGGAATACGGCGTCGGCAGCTTGCCGAAGCTCGCCCCTGCGTCGTCGGAGCGGAAGAGAACGCCCTGCTCACCCGCGATGTAGAGCGTCTTTCCGGCGTCGTTCCCGCCGCGGATCGCATACAGGTGGGCCGCCTTCGGATTGTCCAGTCGGTCGAGGCAGGGAAGCCAGCTCGCACCGCCGTCTTCCGTTCGAAAGAAGAGGTTGTAGGCACCGACGATGAACCCGACCCGCTCATCGCGGAAGTAGAGGTCGAGGAAGGGCTTGTCGGGGCCGTCGGCCTGGAGCCGTTCGGCGTCGGCAAGCGACCGCTTGGCCCGTTCCGGGTCGATTGAACCCGTCGGGGCCGCGCGTGCCGCATTCACAACCAACGCTGCGGCCTTCGTGCCATCGAGTTGCAAGGCCCAGTTCAGGCCGCCGTCTTCGGTGTGAATCACCACACCGGAATGTCCGACCGCCCAGCCCTTCGCGGGGGTCACGAACTGCACGGCCGTGAGCGTTACGCTGACCGGCGTGTGCCCCTGCTGCCAACGCTTGCCTTCGTCGTCCGACCAGAGCACGGTTCCGCGCTCGCCGACGACCACCCAACGGCGGCCGGCGAGCGCCGAACCGAGCAGCACGGCTTGCTGCGCGTGTCTCGCCTGCAAGGCCGGTCGTTGCAATGGGTCGACCTCCGCGGTCGGCGAGGCAGCGCCCGCGGCCGCGACAAAGAGAAGCAAGGCAAGCGAGAGCGCTTGGTTCATCGACATCGCTCGACTTTCGCAGGAAGTTCTAGCGCAAGCTCTCTGCCAGGGAATCGGGGGTGAAAATCACCGGCGCATACGGCTTCGCCGGAATCGCGAGCTGCTCGCTCTGCTCGTTCATCAGGGTGGCAATGAAGGAAGTTCCGCCAATCAGGTCATAGACCCCCCAGGTCACTGCGGCCGTCGCCGGCACGTCCGGCATCGCGATCGGCAAGGTGAAGGCGACCCGCCAGAGTTGTCCTTTCGAGTCCCAGCGCTCGGCCAGAACGCCCGACCAGGTGTCCTCGTCGACGTAATAGCGCGACTTCGCCACGGGGTGGCGCTGGCCCGCGCGCAGGGTCGCCTCGACGACCCATACCCGGTGGAGTTCCCACCGAACGTGATCCGGATTGAGGTGCCCCGGCCCGAGCAGGGCGGCATCGCTCGACGGGACATTGGTCCGGTTGCTGTTGTACGGAATGAAGAGTTCCTTCTTGCCCACCAGCTTCCAGTCGAATCGATCGAGCCGGCCCGACCAGACCTCCACTTCATCGTACGACACCACGCCCGCGGAGAACGGCGTCGGCGTGTCGCAGCAGGGCGCGGGGAGCTTGCGAACCCGCCGCTGGCCCGTCAGGTAGACCCAGGTCGCGTCGTTGTCGTTGTCGACGTTCTGCCTCGCGACGATGGCCTCGCCGGCGCGGATCGGTGGCCCGGTGTTGATGGATCGAACCATGAAGAAGCTGTCGCCAGCGGCACTCGAGGGCCCTTCTCGCCGGTAGTACGGATAGGTCTCCTCGTTGACGCCCGCCACCACCTTGATCCACTTCGCGTCCGCCGACATCAGGTACGAATTGAACGTCTTGTGCACATCCGAGGGTGATCGGTACTTGAGCATGTGATTGATCATCACTTCCTCGCCGACTTTCGGAATCGGGAAGGGAACCCCGCCGTAGGCGTCCTGCACGCCCGGTTTGCCGCCGGTGCTGATCAGCTTGGCGCGGGTCGCGTTCTTGAACGTGTTGTCGTAGACCCACTGCGGCATCGCGGCCGTTCGATGGGTGGGATAGACGTCGAGCCGGTACGAGTCGGGGTACTTCCGGAGCATTTCCTTGACGCCCTCGGCGACGAAACTGCCGTGCTGGTCGATGTTCTTCGCCGTCACGGAAAAGAGCGGCTTTTCGGCGGCGAACGGGTCGGGGCGACGCTCGCCATTCTTGAACCCGGGGGTGGGCGTGGTGAGGCCGCCCGTCCATGCGGGGATGGTGCCTTCCTTGTTGCCGGCCCTCTCGGCGCCGACCGGCGTCAACGTCGTCTTCAGTTGCTCGGCCTCTTCGGCGGTGACCGCGGCGGGGGCGTGTTGCGCGACAAAGGCGGTGACGATGACAGCCGTCGTCCGCAAGAACCAGTTGCTCGTCTTCATGCTGTGTCTGCCGATCAGAAAGTGCGGCTGAGCGAGAGCGAAACGTAGTTCCGGTCCTTCAGCGTTTGTGCGTAGGAGAAATTCGTCTGCGTGGCCCCGGTGGCCGGGTCGACGGTCGAGTAGCTGAAGGTGTTCGCCTTGCCGTAGTAGACGGTGTAGGTCAGGCCGAAGCGCCACACATCCATGTAGTCGCCCTGGAGGCCAACGTTGAAGCTGCCTCCGTTTTCCGCTCCCGACGATCCCGGCCCCAGGGCGAGCGAGCGCGAACCTTTCGGCGTGTAGGTCACGCCGAGCGGGATCGACAGGTTCAATTGGGAAAGAACCTGCTTGTACGAAGGCGAGAAGACGCCCTGAAATTGCCATGCGTCCCGCGTCCCGTTGGTGGGCAAGGCACTGCAATTCTTCGCGCAACTGAGCAACCGATTCCAGGCCATCTCCCCGGTCAGGGAGGCCTCGGCCCACAAGGGGGTCCTCGGCACTTGCCAGATGCCCGACACATTGGCGTGTGCCGTCTTGCCGACGGCGTAGGCGGGGTTGTCGCTGTTGTTCGTGACGCGCGTGCCGTAGACCGCGCTCAGATCCGCCCCGCCCGGGCTCGGCAGATCCATGTTGCGACGAATCGATGCCTCGCCGGCCAGGTTGAGATCCCCGAACGTGTGGCTGACGCTGGCGCCGAAAGCGGTGATGTTTTCGTGATACTGCAGGACGAACTTGGTCGGCGCGCCGGGCACCTGCGGCGGCCCCGAGCCGGGGTTGGTCGGGTCGAAGCCCGGATTCGGGGCAGCGCTCAGGACCGGGACCTGCTGGAATGCCTTGTCGTGGAAACGGATCGCGTAGAGGCCGAAATCGCTTTCCAGTGCGGAGAAGCGCAGCTGGACCCCGCCCTGGCCCGAATTCTTGCCCTTGTTCTGCTCCGTGCTCGGAATGAACGTCGGCCGACCGGATGCGTCTGGCGGGCCGAGCGCAAAGGCCTGTCCCTCGGGAGAGCTGTCGCCGGTGCTGAAATAGCTTCCGACGGCCGGGAACCGATTGTTGCGGTACCTGAACTGGTAGTACGCGCCGAGAGAGACGGTCGGGTTCACCTGGAGCTGCCCCGATATCTGCGTCACCGGAATCAGGATTTCCTTCACCTGGGCGTTGGGGACGGTCGACGCCTTGATGATGTCGGTCGGGCTCATCGCGCCGGCGATGGCGTTCGAGCCGAAGAAGAGGCTCTCGCCCCATGAAAGCGCGTGCTGGCCCAGCCTGATCGTGGCGCGCCGGTCGCCGACATCGAAATGGTCGGAGACGAAGGCGTCCAGAATTTCTGCATCGCGACCATGAAGCTTCCGTGTGCCGGGGCTGAATTCGTTGTAGCTGCCGACCACGTTGGCGGTATTGGAGCCCGGGCCCTGAATGCCGGCCGAGTTGTTGTCGTTGGACCGGTTGTAGACGGAGTCGTACCAGGCAGCGGCACTGATTCGAGCACCGAAATCGTGGTAGGTCACGTCGGCTTCAGACAAGAGGTCGATCCGGTTCGAGATCAACCCCTTTCCGAAGTTTCGGTCTCCGTCGTCGGCATTCGTTCCGTCGCCAGGGAACGACGCCGGGTTCAGGCCGTTCAGCAGGGCGGGGTTGCGATCCTTGACACGCACGCCGGCGCTGTACTTCACGGTGTTGTCCCAGCGGAATTTGACGTCGGAATTCCCGGTGTCGATGTCGACGGCGTATGCGGATTGCGACAATGCGAATGCGCACCCGACCGAGAGCATCGGCTTCAGCGTGACGAATTTGGGCGCGCGGCGCCGGGAATACCTCTCTGCCATGGTGTCTCCTGCGGGTGTAACGCCCACAAGACGTGGAGCGCCCAATCGTTTTCTCTTGCGACGCCGCCACGTCCCGATGGCACGCGGACCCTGTCGAATCGCAAGATATATGCTTTGTATGAACGTATATTATCCAGCTCAACGCCAGTTCGCTTGAGCGTTTTCCCTAGGACGAACTGCCGCGAGTGTCGGCCCTGTCGCTCCGCCCCTGTGCCGGGTTTGGCCGACGCGATCCCGGCGGGTCGCAGCCGGTCGGCGGACGCCTGAGCTCGATCGCAACCGGGTTGTGTAGAGGACCCGCCCTTTCCCGCAGATCCCCGGGGTAGGCGAAAGTGGGAGGAAGAAGAGTCGCGACTCGCAGGTCCCAACGCCGCGAGTGCTTTACTAATCATATAGCGCTTGCATCATCATATATTTTCGTTCTAGACTGGCCTCGGGCCCACAGCCCGTTCGGCGGCCCGCGGCTTCTCCGGGATTGCGCGATCGACTTCCTTGAACTCTCGAAGGCAACCATGACTCCCTCACAGACAACACCCGTACCGTATCGAAGCGCCTGGACCGACTTGTTGCCGGTGGCCCATACCTACGGCTGGGTCGACGTCGGCGGTGTTCGAACCCGGTTCCTGCGGGCCGGAACACCCGGCGCGCCAGCGTTGCTGCTGCTTCACGGAACGTCGGGCACGCTCGAGACGTTCACGCCGAATCTCGCTGCGCTCGCGCCGCACTTCGACTGCGTCGCCTTCGACATGCTGGGCTCGGGCTTTTCCGACAAGCCGGACCACGACTACGAGATTGCGCATTACGTCTCGCACACCGAGGCGCTGATGGACAAGCTCGGCATTCAACGGTGTTCGTTCATCGGCGTGTCCCTCGGCGCCTGGATCGCTTGCAAGTTCGCGGTCGACCACCCGGCGCGGGTCGACAAGCTGATCCTCATCTCCACGCCGGGCCTTCTGAACAACCAGACCACCCAGGGCAAAGCCTCGGCCGAGCGGTCCAATGCGGTGGCCACGCCGACGTTCGAAGTCATCACCGGCGTACTGGGCAAGCTGATCCGCGACCCTGCCAAGATCACGGGCGACATGGTGGCAGTGCGCATGGCCACCTACAGCGCGCCCGACGCCAAGGAAGCGATGGCGCACGTTCTGGTGCTGCAAAAGCCCGAAGTGCGCGAGCGCAACAACATTCCGCGTGATCAGTGGCAGCGCATCCAGGCGCCCGCCCTGGTCATCGCAGCGGTCGACGACAAGAACGTCTGGCTCGACACCGCCTACGAGCTTGCGAAGCTGATGCCCAACGTCCGGTTGGTCGAAATGCCCGGCGTCAACCACTGGCCGCACTTCGAAGAGCCCGAGAAGTTCAACACCCTGAGCGTCGAGTTTCTTCTCGCGCATCACTGAATCAGGGGCGGCCCTGGCCCACGCTCGAACGGAGACGATCATGCCCAAACTCGACATAGCCCAGCGCCGGGAGCTGGCTGCCAGGCTCTATGCAGCGGAGCGCGAGCGCGCCTACATGGCGCCGATCACCGAGACCCACCCCGGCGCCGACATCGCCGACGCCTACGCCATCGCTCAGCTCGTCACCGACGCGAAGCTGGCGGCGGGCCGAGAAATCAAGGGACACAAGGTCGGGTTGACGTCCAAGGCCATGCGAGAGGTCAGCGGCGCGAATGAGCCGGACTACGGCACGCTCTTCGACGACTGGTTCGTTCCCGAGGGGAGTACGGTCTCGGCGTCCTGGTTCAATCGCCCATCGGTCGAACTCGAGCTGGCATTCGTCCTGGGGGGGCCACTCCAGGGGCCCGGGCTGAACGTGTCGGACGTGATCCGCGCGGTCGACTTCGTCCTCCCCGCCATCGAGATCGTCGACAGCCGATACACCCGGCGCGGCCCCGGTCCGATCGTCGTCGACAGCATCGCCGATGCCGCATGGTGCGGCCGCATCGTGCTCGGCGGCAACCCGCGTCGGCTCGACAGCCTGGACGTGCGGTCGATCGGTGCGTCGCTGTCAGTGAACGGCGAAGTCCGCGACAAGGGCGTGTCGGCGGCGGTGATGGGCAACCCGCTCAACGCGGTGGCCTGGCTCGCGAACAAGCTGTCGGAGTTCGGGGTCAGCCTCGAAGCCGGGCACGTCGTCATGTCGGGCTCGTTCATCAAGGTCTACCCCTTCA
>CAZZWY010000019.1:8942-18567 GCA_964657785.1 uncultured Acetobacteraceae bacterium | reverse complement strand
TCCGTTGGTCTTCGAGACCCAGCCGCGACCGATCCCGGTCGACATCCCGATGGAGATTCCGCGCAAGGAAAACGCCGTGCCGCTGTCGATTCCGCCGACTGCCGGGCACCCGGCCACCGAACCGCAGACGACCGCCAGGGCCGCCCCCGACGACATCCTCACCGAGCCGCGCGAACCCTCCGGCAACGAGCCATCGGGGGCCGCGCCGAAGAGCGCACCTCGTACGGTGCCGGCGCCTGCACGACCGTTGGCGTCCGACGCCAGGGCGGTCGCCGGGCCGAAGCCGCCGGCGGCGGACGATGGTGCGCGGGCCCGGGCGCTGCTGGAGGGCCGGGCGCCTGCGGCCTCCGCACCCGAACGCTTCGTGGTGCAGGTCGGCGCGTTCGCCGATGCGAGTGCTGCCCACGACACCCGGCTGAAGGTCGAAAAGCTCGGTCTGAAGACCTACACGCAGGTCGCGAGCACCGCGGCCGGCGGCCGCATCCGGGTGCGCGTCGGCCCCTTCGGGACGCGTGAAGAGGCCGACCGCGCGCTCGCCAAGGCCCGGGGCGCGGGGCTCGCCGCCGTCGTGATCAGCCTGTGACGCAGGGTGCAGGCGCTCTTCCCGATCGACATCGGCTGGGTCGACCTGGCGATGGCGGCGTTTCTCGCGGTCTCGGTGTTCGCCGGGCTGATGCGCGGCGTGGTCTTCGAGGTGATGTCGCTCGCCGGCTGGTTCGTGGCCTACTTCGCGATGTCGTGGGGCGCGCCGGTGCTGCTGCCCTGGTTTCACGTCGACTCGAGCGGATCGGGGGTCGGCCTGCTGGTCGCGAACGCCTGCGTCTTTGTCGGGGTGCTCGTGGTCTGGGGTTTGCTGGCGCGCGTCGTGCGCTCGCTGATCCGCGCCACGCCGCTCAGCGTGCCGGACCGCCTCCTCGGTGCGGGCTTCGGCTCGCTGCGCGGGCTCGCGGTGCTGCTGGTGGCGGTCTGGGTGGTCGGGGCGACGCCCTGGTCGCGTACCGACGCCTGGCAGCGCTCCCAGGCCGTCGCGTGGCTGAACGCCGCGGCGCGCGACGTCGCCCCCTTCCTGCCCTTTCAATTCACCCAACCCCCTCGAGGCGGATCCTATGTGCGGCATCGTCGGCGTGATTTCGAAGAGCCCCGTCAACCAGTTGATCTATGACGCGCTGCTCCTGCTGCAGCACCGCGGCCAGGACGCGGCGGGCATCGTCACGATGGAGGGCACGAAGTGCTTCATGCACAAGGCGCGCGGCATGGTGCGCGACGTGTTCCGGACGCGCAACATGCGCGGGTTGCCGGGAACGGTCGGCCTCGGGCAGGTGCGCTATCCGACGGCCGGCAATGCCTACAGCGAGGAAGAGGCGCAGCCCTTCTACGTCAATGCGCCGTTCGGCATCGTGCTCGTCCACAACGGCAACCTGACCAACGCGCTCGCCCTGAAGCGCGAGCTGATCGAGGTCGATCGCCGCCACATCAACACCACCAGCGACACCGAAGTGCTCATCAACGTGCTGGCGCACGAGCTGGCCGCCGCCGCCCACAGCCAGCCGTTGCTGCCGGAACAGATCTTCAACGCCGTCGCGGCCGTCCACACGCGCATCCGCGGGTCCTATGCCGTCGTCGCGCTGATCGCCGGCTACGGGCTGCTGGCGTTTCGCGACCCCTTCGGCATCCGCCCGCTCTGCATCGGGCAGGGCGAAGGCCCGGAAGGCGCGGAAGTGATGGTGGCGAGCGAGTCGGTCGCGATCGAGGGGACCGGCCACCAGGTGATCCGCGACGTCGCACCGGGCGAGGCGCTCTTCATCGACCTCGACGGCCGGATGCACTCCCGCCAGTGCGCGACGCACCCGACGCTCAACCCCTGCATGTTCGAGTTCGTCTACCTCGCTCGGCCGGATTCGATCATGGACGGCGTCTCGGTGTACCAGGCGCGTCTCGATCTCGGCGAGACGCTCGCCCAGCGGCTGATCTCGACGATTCCGCCGAACGAGATCGACGTCGTCATACCGATCCCCGAATCGAGTCGGCCGTCGGCGATGCAGCTCGCGCAGCGCATCGGAAAGCCCTACCGCGAAGGCTTCGTGAAGAACCGCTACGTCGGACGCACCTTCATCATGCCGGGGCAGGGCGAGCGCAAGAAATCGGTGCGGCAGAAACTCAACGCGATCGGCGTCGAGTTCAAGGGCAGGAACGTCCTGCTGGTCGACGACTCCATCGTGCGCGGCAACACCTCCAAGGAGATCGTCCAGATGGCGCGCGAAGCGGGTGCGAGGAAGGTCTACATGGCTTCGGCGGCGCCGCCGGTGCGGTTCCCGAATGTCTACGGCATCGACATGCCGACCAGCGAGGAGCTGATCGCGCACAACCGCAGCATCGAGGAGATCCGCGAGTTCATCGGCGCCGACGCGCTGATCTACCAGGACGTCGACGCGATGAAGCGGGTGGTGGGCGCGCTGAACCCGAAACTCGACGGCTTCGAGGCGTCCTGCTTCGACGGCGTCTACATCACCAACGACGTGACCGCCGCCGAGTTCAATGCGATGGCGGCGCAGCGGCTCGCGCAGGGCGACGAGGAAGAGATCGGCGACCGCTCCCGGCTCGCCCTGCAGAGTGCGACGGAGCTGACCTGATGACGACCTCTGACCCGACCTCCCCGGCACGCCGGGAGCTTCCGGCCGGCCTGCACCGCGACACGCTCGCGCTGCACACCGCGCTGCCCCGCAGCCTGCACGGCGAACACTCCGAGGCGCTCTTCCTCACCAGCGGTTTCGTCCAGCCGGATGCCGAGACCTCGGCGCGCCGCTTCGCCGGCACCGAGGAAGGATTCACGTACGCCCGCACGGCGAACCCGACCGTCGCCAGCTTCGAGCGGCGGCTCGCGGCGCTCGAGGGCACCGAGGCGGCGATCGGTGCGTCCACCGGCATGGGTGCGATCCTGATGATGGGCATGGGCCTGCTTCAGTCCGGCGACCACGTGATCTGTTCCCGCTCGATGTTCGGCTCGACGCTGAGCCTCTTCGGCAAGGAGTTCGCGAAGTTCGGCGTCGAGACGAGTTTCGTCTCGCAGACCGAAGTGGCCGAATGGCGCGCGGCGATCCGGCCGACGACCCGGCTGCTCTTCGCCGAGACGCCGACCAACCCGCTCACCGAGGTCTGCGACATTGCCGCGCTCGCCGAGATCGCGCACCGCGCCGGCGCGGTGCTCGCGGTCGACAACTGCTTCTGTTCACCCGCGCTGCAGCGCCCGGCCGAGCTCGGCGCCGACCTGATCATCCACTCGGGCACCAAGTACCTCGATGGCCAGGGCCGCGTGATGGCGGGCGCGATCTGCGGACCGTCCAGGCTGATCGTCGATGTGTTCGGACCGATCGTCCGCACCGCCGGCATGGCGCTCGCGCCGTTCAACGCCTGGGTGGTGCTGAAGGGCATGGAGACGCTCGGCATCCGGATGCAGGCGCAGTCGGCCAACGCCCTCGCGGTCGCGACCTGGCTGGAGGCGCAGCCGGGCGTCAAGCGCGTGCATTACCCCGGACTCGCCTCGCACCCGCAACACACGCTCGCGATGCGCCAGCAGTCGGGGCAGGGCGGGGCGGTGGTGTCGTTCGACGTTCACGGCGACGACCCGGTGACCGCACGCGCCAACGCCTTCCACGTGATCGACAGCACCCGTGTGATCAGCATCGCGACCAACCTCGGCGACACCAAGAGCATCATCACCCATCCGGGGACGACCTCGCACGGCCGGCTTCGCGAGGAACAGCGCCAGGCGGCGGGCATCGGTCAGGGCTTGATCCGGCTCGCGGTCGGGCTGGAGCATGTCGGCGACCTGCAGGCCGATCTTCTGCGCGGTCTCGGCACCCTCGCGTCATGACAAGCGCCACTTCCCCGGTGCGCACCCGCATCGCGCCGTCGCCCACCGGCTTCCTGCACCTCGGCACCGCCCGCACCGCGCTCTACTCCTGGGCCTTCGCCCGCCATCATGGGGGTCAGTTCATCCTCCGCATCGAAGACACCGACGTTGCGCGGTCGACCCAGGAATCGGTCGACCAGATCATGGCGTCGATGCACTGGCTCGGCCTCGACTACGACGAAGGGCCGATCTACCAGATGCAGCGCCTCGACCGCTATCACGAGGTCGTCGAACAGATGCTGGCCGCCGGCACCGCCTACCGCTGCTGGTGCACGCCGGCGGAGCTCGACGCGATGCGCGACGCCCAGCGCGAGCGCGGCGAGAAGACGCACTACGACGGCCGCTGGCGCCCCGAACCCGGCAAGCGGCTGCCACCCGTGCCGGCCGGCGTGGCGCCGGTGGTGCGGTTCTGCAACCCGGCCGACGGCGACGTCCGCTGGGACGACCTGGTCAAGGGCCCGATCAGCATCTCCAATCGCGAGATCGACGACCTGATCATCGTTCGCCCCGACGGCGTGCCGACCTACAACTTCTGCGTCGTCGTCGACGACTGGGACATGGGCATCAGCCACGTTTTTCGCGGTGACGAACATGTCAACAACACGCCGTGGCAGATCAACATCTTCCAGGCGCTCGGCGCACCGCTACCGCGTTTCGGGCATGTGCCGGTGATCCTCGGCGACGACGGGCAGAAGCTCTCGAAGCGCCGCGGCGCGGTCAGCGTGACGGCGTACGAGGAAGCCGGCTACCTGCCCGAGGCGATGCTCAACTACCTGTCGCGGCTCGGCTGGAGCCATGGCGACGAGGAGCTCTACCGCCGCGAGCAGATGGTCGCCTGGTTCGATGGCTCGCACCTCTCGAAGAGCCCGGCGCAGTGGGACCCGGCCAAGCTCGACTGGGTCAATGCGCACTATCTGAAGGCACTGCCGGAGGAGCGCCTCGTCGCGCTCGTCGTGGCGCAACTCGCCCGCCGCGGGGTCGCCGCCGAGCCGGACCGGCTGCTGGGCCAGCGCTGCGCGCTCTTCAAGGACCGCTGCGTCACCACGGCGGCGCTCGCCGACTGGGTGGCGATGTACTACGCCGATGTCGTCGTCGACGAGGCGGAGCGCGCCCTGCACGTGCGCGACGCCCTGCTGCCGGCGCTTCGAGGGCTGCGCGAAGCGCTCGCCGTCGCCGACTGGACCCCGCCCGGCATCAGCGCCGCGATCAAGGCGACCCTGGCCGCGCATGGCGTGAAGATGCCCCAACTCGCACCGGCGGTGCGGGTCCTCGTGTGCGGACGGGCGCAGACGCCGTCGCTCGACGCAGTGCTCGAGCTGTTCCCTCGCAGCATGGTCCAGGAGCGTTTACACCGCCTCTAGAAACAGTCTATAATCGAAAACTTGCTTGATACTGCAACTGCTCGCAGGTCGGCTCCGCGGGGTCTATTGGGCCCAAGGGGGTATAGCTCAGCTGGGAGAGCGCTTGCATGGCATGCAAGAGGTCAGCGGTTCGATCCCGCTTACCTCCACCAAACGCCGCCGGTTTGCCAGCAGCAGCGCAGTTCAGGAAAGACGGATCAGGAGAACTACACGAGTCGTCAAGGTAGGTTCGAAAGGCAGTTGGTTTCGAGTAAGTCGCCTTGAGTGCGTCGCGAGAACCAAGTGTCTACATCGAGATCCGTCCCCTTCGTCTAGAGGCCTAGGACACCACCCTTTCACGGTGATTACAGGGGTTCGAATCCCCTAGGGGACGCCAGATCAGCGCGCCGAGGTTCTCGGCGTGAGCGCAGCGACAGCGCATGGAGTGGTAGTTCAGTTGGTTAGAATACCGGCCTGTCACGCCGGGGGTCGCGGGTTCGAGTCCCGTCCACTCCGCCAACAATCAAGCAAACGCGGGGCTTTACGCCCCGTTTTGCGTTTCTATCCACCAAAAAACATCCAACCGGAACTTGCTTAGGTTCTGTTGCGATAGTGGAGTCAACGCCAGCGGAGCGCGGCGCTGCCAGGCGATCAGAAAGCCAGCGAGTAGAACTGGTTGGCTGAGGACGAGACTACCACCGCACGAACACCAGCATCACCTCGATCGGGTAGTGCAGTCGCTTGAGCACCTTACTCATCGCGTCGCTCATCGTCTTCTTCAAGGTCTGCGTCATCCGCTCACCTTAGCGGACGCAGCTTACTGCAACAGAACCCCCTTGCCCCGCACGAACGATCAGCGCGGCGTCGTCATTCGGCGACCAGTTCCGCCGGTTCGCGCGGTAGCGGCAGACGGAGCTTGCGGGCGTAGGCGTACAGCTGCAGCAGGATCAGCACGCCGCAGGCACCGATGAACCAGGCGCTGATCGGGCGCTCCAGGAACACCATCAAGTCACCGCGCGACAGCAGCATGGCGCGGCGGAAGTTCTCTTCCAGCATGGGCCCGAGCACGAAGCCCAGCACGATCGGCGACACCGGAAAGTCGAGCATCAGGAAGACCGCCCCGATGATGCCGAAGACCGCCACCTCGCCGACGTCGAACAGGCTGTTCTTGGTGCTGTAGACGCCCACGCAGATGAAAAAGATCGCGGCCGGGAACAGGTACTTGTAGGGCACCTGCAGCATCTTCACCCACACTCCGATCATCGGCACGTTGAGCACCACGAGTAGCACGTTGCCGATCCAAAAGCTCGCGACCAGGCCCCAGAAGATGTCCGGGTGTTCGCTGATGAGTTGCGGGCCGGGCTGGATGCCCTTGATGATCAACGCGCCGAGGATCAGCGCCATCACCGCGTCGCCCGGGATGCCGAGCGAGAGCGTCGGAATGAAGTCGACCTGCGTCTTGGAGTGGGCCGAGGCCTCCGGCGAAGCCACGCCCTCTATCGCGCCCTTGCCGAAGCGGCTCGGGTCCTTGGCAATCTTGCGTTCGATGGCGTAGGCGATGAAGGTGGTGATGGTCGGGCCGGTGCCAGGCATCGCTCCGAAGAGCGTGCCGACCATCGTGCCGCGCACCATCGGCCAGAAGGCCTGCTTCATCTCCGCACGGGTCGGGCGCATGTCTTTCATGCTGACCCTGGCGTCGCTCGCCTTGATGGTCGTGCGGTTGACGCTCACCAGAAAGTCGGCGATGCCGAAGAGACCCATGCACAAGGCGCCCAGCTCGACCCCGTCGGCCAGATCCGGCAGGTCGAAGGTGTAACGCGTGGTGCCGCTGATCACGTCGGTACCGACCACCCCGCAGAGCAGCCCGAAAACCGTCATCGCGACGCCTTTGAGCGGCGATCCTCGCGACATGGTGGCACCCGCGAGCAGCCCCAGCAGCATGATCGAGCAAATCTCGGTCGGCCCGAACTTGAAGGCGATCTCCACCAGCAAGGGCGAGAGGAAGATCATCACGATGATGCCGACCGAGGCGGCAAAGAACGAGGCCATCATCGTGACCCCGAGTGCCGCGCCGCCGCGGCCGGCCTGGGTCATCGGATAGCCATCGAGGCAGGTGACCGCGTGCGGCGGGTGGCTCGGCAGGTTCAGCAAGATCGCACCGATCGCGCCGCCGTACTGCGAGCCGTAGAAGATTCCCGCCAGCATCAGAATCGCCGGGACCGGCGCGATCACGTAGGTGAGCGGCAAGAGCATCGAGATCGTCGTGAGCGCGCCCATGCCGGGCAGCACGCCGATCAGGTTGCCGATCAGCACCCCGAACACGCTCCACATCAAGTTGCTTGGCTGCAGCGCGATGCCGAAGCCGAACCACAGGTCCATCAATGATTGATGCATGGCGTCAGCCTCCCCACTGGAACAAAGGCAGTTGCAGGCGCAAGCCGTAGTGAAATACCACCAGGCAGAAGACGGTGAGCACCGCGGCGAGGACGGCCGCGTGCTTGAAGGTGTTGTTGCGGTCGCCCATCGCCGAGACGAAGACCGACGCGAAGGTGGCGGGCATCAGGCCGCCGTAGAAACCCAGCCCCACGAAGGCGGCAACGCCGCCCAGGATGCACAGCCAGCCGCGGCTGTCGATGCCGTTGCCGTGGGCTCCGTGCCCCGGCAACGGATTGACCATCTTTCGCTTCCCGGCCGGCGCCGCGGTCACCGCGATCGCGACGCCGACCAGGATCATCATGATCCCGAGAACGACCGGGACGAACCCCGCGCCCATGCGGTTGAGGTCTCCCATCCTGTAGCTCAACCCGAGGGCCAGCACGGCCGCGCCTAGTGCGATCAACAGCAGCCCGCCGATGTGATCCTTGCCGAGACCTTTGAGTCGCTGCTGCATATGCGAATGCTTCGTTGAATATCCAAAAAAATTCCCGCGTCACGTGACCCCGAGTTCCGTCCCGGAGGCAGAGCCTCGCACTCTAGGCACATTGCCGCGCAAGGATACTTGTGCAACTACGTCACTGCGCGTCCGGCTTTTCCCTGTTTTAACGCGTCGAGGACCCGCCGCGCGCAAAGGTTCGACAGTCAAACCCACGTCAGGGTCGATCGCCATACAAGTCCGCGCGGGCACCCGGCAGAATGATTGCGCTGCCGTAAAACACCAATTCGAAGAACTCGCGCGGAGACCTCATGAAGTTTCGTTCAGCAAAACGTTTCGTTCAACTCCTGCTGCTGGCCGGCCTCGCAGTCGGCGCCGACAGTGCGTTCGCACAGGCGGTCAAGATCGGCTGGCTGTCGTCGCTGACCGGCCCGCTCTCCTCGGCGGCGATCGCCGAGAACCAGGGCGTTCAATTCGCAGTGGACGAGATCAACAAGGCAGGCGGAATTCTCGGCAAGCAGATCGAATTGCTGACTCGCGACACCGCCGGCGACCCGACCAAGGCCGTCAACTTTGCGCAGCAACTCGCCTTCAGCGACAAGGTGCAGTTCGTGATCGGCCCCGTCAACTCCGGCGAAGGCCTGGCGACGACGCCGATCCTGGCGCGCGCCGGCGTGCCCAACATCGTCGTCGGCTCGATCGACGAATTGACCGACGCGAAGAAATACCCGCGTGCCTTCCGCGCCATCAACACCAACCTGCAATGGATCGCCACCGCGAACGACTACGCGCTGAAGACGCTGAAGAAGACCAAGGTCGCGATCATTGCCGACACGTCCGGCTACGGCACGGCCAGCGGCAAGACCGCTCTCGAGCTGCTCGACAAGGCCGGCATTAAACCCGTCTACCAGGTGCTGGTCGATCCCAACAAGACCGACCTGACCGACGAGATGACCAAGGCGAAGGCGGCGGGCGCCGACATCGTCATGCCGTGGTCCGCCGCGACCGGCCTGCTCGGCCGCCTGCTCAATGCGCGCGGTGACATGGGCTGGAACGTGCCGGTGGTCGGCCACCCGGCACTGATGGCGGCGCAGATCAAGAAGCTGCTCAACAAGCCCGAATACTGGGACAACACCTTCGCCTCCGGCTACCAGAGCACGACTTACGGCGCCGACGGGAAGCTGCCCGAACGCACGCAGGCGCTGGTCGACAAGGTGCGCCCGAAGTTGGGCGGCGGTGACATCGACGTGCTGTTCTGGTGGGTCGCGATGGGCTACGACACGGTGAAGATCATCGAGCACGCGGCCAAGACCGCCGGCTCGACCGACCCGGCGGCGATCCAGAAGGCGCTCGAAGGCACGCAGAATTTCAAGGGCGTCTACGCGACCTATTCCTGGAGCGCTACTGAGCGGAACGGATTCCCGGACAGCAATATGGCGGTGAACATCGCCAATACCTTCAAGGACGGAAGTTTCAAGGCCGCGCCGCGCTGACCACGGCCCG
>CAZZWY010000019.1:0-8932 GCA_964657785.1 uncultured Acetobacteraceae bacterium | reverse complement strand
GGTGGTCTCGCTTTCATTGTCGAGCTACTTCATCGGACTCGCGATCGGCATGGTGTTTGCCGCCGTGGCGCTGGTCTACAACGTGATGTTCTCGACCTCCAAGGTCCTCTCCGTCACGACCGGCCACGTCTCGATGCTGGGCGGCGTGTTCGGTGCGTACTTCATCACCGCGTTGCACCTGCATTGGGCCATCGGCCTGCTCGGCGCCACCCTCGTCGGTGCTTTGTTCGGTTTCGTGACCGAACTGGTCGCGATCCGCCGCGTGCTCAACCGCAGTGACGAACACCTGTGGCTGCTCAGCACGCTGGCGCTGGCGACCATGGTGCAGCAGGCCGTCGGCCTCTGGTGGGGAACCGAGCCCAAGCCATTCCCGCGGCTGCTGCCGCAGGACTTCGGAGCCGGTGCGCTGGACCAGAAGTTCTGGCTGCCGATCGTGACCGCGGTGCTGATGGCGATCGCCCTGGAGCTCTTCTATCGGCGCACCCTGTACGGCAAGCTGTTTCTCGCCATGTCGGAAGACGCTTTTGCGGCGCGCGCCCGCGGCGTCTCGACCGACCGCATCCGCGTGATGTCCTATGTGCTCTCGGGCGCGCTTGGTGGGCTGGCGGGATTTGCGGCGGGGCAGCTGACCTTCGCCTACTTCGCGCTCGGCCTGACGCTCACGCTCAACGGCTTCATCGCGCTCGCAGTCGGCGGCCTGGGCAGCAACATCGGTGCGCTGATCGGCGGCGCGGCGCTCGGTCTGTTGAATGCCTTCGCCAGCCACTGGTTCGGCGGGCAATACCAGCAGACGATCGCGGTCGGCCTGTTGATGGTCGTGCTGCTGCTCAAGCCCGAAGGCCTGTTCGGCTCCCGGAACGTGAGGCCGGTGTGACGATGACCTCGCCACTCAAGCCGGCCTCGCTCGCGATCGGCGCGCTGCTGGCCATCGCGCTGCCGTGGTGGGCGGGCGACCAGTACCAGTTGCACCTGGCGGCGCTGATCTGCGTTTACTGGGTCCTGATCGCCGGGCTGAACCTGGTTGTCGGCTACTCCGGCCAGTTGTCGATCGGCCATGTCGGCCTGCTCGCGATCGGCGCGTATGCGTTCGCGATCCTGGCCGGCAAGTTTGGTTGGCACCCGGGCCTAGCCGTTGCCGCAGCGGGCGCCCTTGGCGGCCTGTGCGGCCTGGGCCTCGGCCTGCCCTCGCTGCGGCTGCCGGGCTTCTACTTCGCGATGGCGACCATGGCGTTCGCGCTCATCGTCAATGAACTCGTGCTGGCGCAGGTCGATCTCACCGGGGGCGGCATCGGCCTGCCAGGGCCGCTGTTCCCGGCGCCGTTCGACACGCCGCAGGGCTTCTACTACCTGACGGCCTTGCTGGCGCTCGTCGTGACGCTGCTGAGCTGGAACATCGCGCGCCGCATGTGGGGCCGCGGGCTGATGGCGATCCGCGACAACCCGGTTGCGGCGCAGGCGGTCGGCGTGCCGCTGTTCCGCGCCAAGCTGGTGGTGTTCGTGTTCAGCGGTGTGACGGCCGGCGTGGCCGGCGCGCTGTTCGCCTCGCTGCAGAGCTACATCACGCCGGATACGTTCGTCTTCGAGCTGAGTCTGTTCTTCTTCGTCTGCATCATCATCGGCGGGCGCGGCAGCATCATCGGGCCGTTCATCGGCACGGTGGTCTTGACGGCGCTGCCCGAGCTCGTCGCGCCGCTCGCCAAGCTCGGCCACTTCTTCTACGGCCTGCTGCTGTTGGCAGTGGTGCTGATCGTTCCGGAGGGCATCGGCCGCGTATTCGAAGTCATCGGCGACCGGCTGCGACCGCGCGCCGAGCACCACGATGCGATCAAGCCTGATCTGCCGCGGCTGGCGCGGGCCATCGGGAGCCGCCTGTGAGTGCCCATGTGATGCAGGCCACCTCGGCCGTGCGTGCCGAAGCGCCTGGCCCGGCACTCGCCTCCGGCAGCAGCCTCGCACTCGATGCCGTCGACATCAGCAAGCACTTCGGCGGCATCAGCGCGCTCGAGCATGTGTCGCTCTCGCTGCGGCCCGGCGAAGTGCACGGCCTGATCGGGCCGAACGGCAGCGGCAAGACGACGATGCTCAACATGCTGTCGGGCTACTATCAGCCGAGCGCCGGATCGATTCGCCACCGCGGTGAGGAACTGGCGAACGCCACGGTGCAGCGGCGCGCGCGCATCGGCATCGCCCGCACCTTCCAGAAGCCGCGGCTGCTGCCCACGCTCTCGGTGCTCGACAATGCGGTGCTCGGTGCCTGGCCGCATGCGCGTGCGAGTTTTCTGGCGACGGCCTTTGGGTTGCCGAGTGTCGGTCGAGAAGAGAAAGCCCTGCGCAGCCAGGCCGCCGAAATCCTGCACGGCATCGGTCTGGGCCCGGTGATGCAGCGCCGCGCCAACCTGCTCGACCATGCCGAGCAGCGCTTCCTGGAGATCGCGCGCGGCCTCGTCATGCAGCCTCGCTTCATCCTGCTCGACGAGCCGGCCGGCGGCCTCACCGAGCATGAGATTGAGCACCTCGCCGACGTGATCCGCACGCTTCGCGAGGCTGGTATCGGCGTGCTGCTGGTCGAGCACCATACCGACTTCGTGTTCCGGATCTGCGACCGGGTCACCACGCTCAACGTCGGCAAGATGATCCGCCACGGCACCCCGGACGAAGTGCGGGCCGACCCGGAAGTGATCCGCGTCTACCTGGGAGCCTGAGCGATGACGCAGCCACGCCGCCGGCCCGAGAAAGCGCTGCTTGAAGTACGCGACGTCCATGTGGCCTACGGCAAGGCCGAGGTCGTGCACGGCATCTCGATGGAGGTTCGTGCCGGCGAATTCGTCGTCATGCTGGGCCGCAACGGCGCGGGCAAGAGCACGCTGCTCCATGCCGTCTCCGGCCTCGTGCCGAAGCGCTCCGGCAGAGTCCACTTCGAAGACCAGGACATCAGCGACGCCAGCCCGCGCGAGATCGTGCAGGCCGGCATCGTGCAGGTGCTCGAAGGCCACCGAGTCTTCCACACGCTTTCGGTCGAGGACAACCTGCTGATCGGCACCTACGCACGACACCGGCACGGCGACCGCAGCAAGCTCGAGCGCATCTACACGCTGTTCCCCGAGCTGGCCGAGCGCCGGCATCAGATGGCGTCCAGGCTCTCGGGCGGCCAGCAACAGATTCTCGCGGTCGGACAGGGCGTCATCGGCGACCCGAAGCTGCTGATCCTCGACGAACCTTCGGGTGGCCTGGCGCCGATCGTGATCGACCGCATTCTCGCGGTGGCCTCGACGCTGTGCCTGAGCGGCCTGGCGATCCTGCTGGTCGAGCAGTTGGTGGAGAAGGCGCTTCGCCACGCGCACTACGGCTATCTGGTCGAGACCGGCTGCATCGCGGCGGCGGCGTTCGCCGATGAGCTGCGCGAGGGCGACCTGCTGCAGCGCGTCTACCTCGGCGGTGCGCCCGGCATTCACAAGGAACTTGCGTCATGAGCGAACAAACCCGCTGGAAGCAGCGGCCCCCCGGTTCCAACTGGGGCGATTTCGGCCCCGACGACCAATGCGGCCGCATCAACCTGCTGACGCCCGAGAAGGTGCGGCAGGGCGTGGCCGAAGTGCACGAAGGCCTGACCTTCTGCCTGAGCCTGCCGCTCGACTACCCCGGCGGCAACGTGCTGAACCCGCGCCGCGACCCGCCGGTGTTGCGGCCGACGCTGCGCAACGGCCGACCGAACATGAACTACCGGCTGTTCACCGACAACGCGCTGCAGACCGACGTGATCAGCGACGACCTCGCGGTGCTGCACCTGCAGTACTCGACGCAGTGGGACAGCTTCGCGCACGTCGGTCAGTTGTTCGATGCGAATGGCGACGGCCTGCCCGAGGCCGTGTACTACAACGGCTTTCGTGCCGACGAAGATGTGGTTGGCCCCGCCGATGCCGGCGATGCCGGCGTGCCGCCGCTCGGCGACGCACGCTCCACCTCCGAGGCCCGCGCGCTCGGCATCGAGAACATGGCCGAGCGCTGCGTGCAGGGCCGCGGCGTGATGATCGATTTGCACGCGCATCTGGGCGCAGATCGTGTCGCTGTGGGCTACGACACGCTGATGCGCGTGCTCGATGCCGACCGCATCACCGTCGAGACGGGCGACATGGTCTGCCTGCACACCGGCTTTGCGCAGGCGCTTCTCGACATGCGCGGCCGGCCCGACGCGGCCGTGCTCGACCAGACCGGCGCCGTGCTCGACGGCCGCGACGAGAAGCTGCTGCAGTGGATCACCGACAGCGGCCTGGCGGTGTTGATCGCCGACAACTACGCGGTCGAGGCGCACCCGGCCATGCGGCACGTCGGTTGCTGCGCCGCCTTGCCGCTGCACGAGCACTGCCTCTTCAAGCTCGGCATCCACCTCGGCGAAATCTGGCATCTGACGCCACTGGCCCATTGGCTGCGCAGCCACAGCCGCAGCCGCTTCCTGCTGACCGCGCCGCCGCTGCGACTGCCCGGCGCGGTGGGTTCGCCGACGACGCCGGTGGCAACCGTCTGAGCTTCCTCGCTCGATGCACCAGACATCCGACACCAATTCCGCGCAGAAAGTCTGCCGCATCCTGCGCGTGCTCTCGACGCCGCAGCCGCTGCGACTGGCCGACATCTGCGCCGGTGCCGGCCTCAACAAGGCGACGACCTTGCGGCTGCTCGACACGCTGATCCTGGAGGGCTTCGTGCGGCGCGATCCGATGAGCAAGCGCTATGTGCTCGGCGACGAAGCGCTGGTGCTCGGCGTGGCGATGCAAGGGCGTGACCACATCCGCGACCGGGCGCGGCCGGCGCTCGTGCGACTGGCGGCACTGTCGGGCGACACGGTGTTGCTGTCGACGCGGCACGGTCTCGAATCGGTGTGCGTCGACCGCGAGTTCGGCAGCTTCCCGATCCGCGCCAATTACCTTGACCTCGGCAGCCGCCGCCCGCTTGGCGCCGGTGCCGGCAGCCTGGCGCTGCTGGCCTGGCTGCCCGACGACGAAGTCGAGACCGTGCTCAATCTGCTCGCGCCGATCTTCAAGAAGCGCTACCCGCGCATCACGCGTGAATTGCTGAAGGGCGAGATCGCGCTCGCCCGCGAGCGCGGCTACGCGATCCTGCTCGACGTGGTCGTCGACCAGATGGGCGGCATCAGTGCGCCGGTCCTCGGTGGCGACGGCAAGCCCGTCGGCGCGATCAGCATCGCGGCGCTGACCGGCCGCATCTCGACGCGCATCTCGCTGCTCGCCCCGGCGCTGAAGAAGGCCGGGCTGGAACTGTCGGCCCACTATGCGCAGCGGGAGGCGGCATGAGCTGGGTCATCGGCAGCGGCCTGACCCGCTACGGCAGGCATGAAGGCAGCGACACGCTGTCACTGATGACGCAGGCCGCCGACCTGGCGCTGGCCGATGCCCGCATGGTGCGCGGCGACATCGATGGCCTCATCTGCGGCTACTCGACGACGCTGCCGCACCTGATGCTCTCGACCGTGTTCGCCGAGCACTACGGCCTGCATCCGCGCTACGCCCATGCGGTGCAACTCGGTGGCGCCACCGGCTTCGGCCTGGTGATGCTGGCGCACCTGCTGGTGAGTTCGGGTGCTGCAAGGCGCGTGCTCGTGGTCGGTGGTGAAAACCGCATGACCGGCCAGAGCCGCGACTCGGCCATCCAGGTGCTGGCGCAGGTCGGCCACCCGGTCTACGAAGTGCCGCTCGGCGCGACGATTCCCGCCTACTACGGCCTGGTCGCCTCGCGCTACATGCACGAGTTCGGCAGCACCGAAGCCGATTTTGCCGAGCTGGCGGTGACGATGCGCCAGCACGCCGCGCTGCACGAAGGTGCGCAGTTTCGCAACCCCATCAGCACCCTGGACGTGATGGCCTCGCGGTCCATCGCATCGCCGCTGAAGATGCTCGATTGCTGTCCGGTGTCCGACGGCGGCTGCGCGTTCCTCATCGGAGCCGAGCCCGAAGGGCCGAACCCGGTGCGCATCAGCGGCGCGGCGCAGCATCACAACGCGCAGCACATCAGCGCGCTCGCGAGCCTGACCCACGTCGGTGCCGGCGCCTGCACCGCCCGCGCCTTGAGCGATGCCGGCCGCACGCTGGCGGATGTGGAACAGGCGGCGATCTATGACAGCTTCACGATCACGCTGACCCTGCTGCTCGAAGAGATCGGCCTCGCGCCACGCGGTCGTGCCGGCGCGCTGGCGAGGGAGGGGCATTTCGATGCCGACGGCGCGATGCCGCTCAACCTCCACGGCGGGCTGCTCTCCTATGGACACTGCGGCGTCGCCGGCGCGATGGCGCATCTCGCCGAAGCGCATCTGCAGATGACCGGGCGGGCCGGCCCGCGGCAGGCGCCGCGCGCGGGTGTGACCTTGCTGCACGGGGATGGCGGCGTGCTGTCTTCGCATGTCAGTCTGGTGATGGAGGCGGCATGAGTGCCCCTGGCGACACTCGGGACTGGACCGGCGGCGGCGACCAGTTGCTGTTCCAGCAATGCAGCGCCTGCCACCACACCTTCTACTTTCGCCGCGGCTTCTGCCCTGCGTGCGGTGACGCATCACCCGTCACCCTGCCCTCGAAGGGCCAGGGCACCGTCCACGCCAGCGCGCTGGTGCAGCGCGCGCCGAGCGACGGGTTCCGGGCAATCGTGCCGTACCGCATCGTGCTCGTCGACATGGACGAAGGTTTCCGCGTGATGGGCCATGCCGAGCCGTCGCTCGCGATCGGCGACCTGGCGACATGTCGGATCGAGACCATCGCCGGCCGGCCGCTGCCCTTCTTCACCGCTTCAACGACCAAGGAACCCCATGCCGCTTGACACGCGCGATGCGTTGCGCCTCGCCCTGGCACCGCGATCCATCGCGGTGATCGGCGCCTCCGACAACGTCCACAAGATCGGCGGCCGGCCGCTGGCCTATCTGGCCCGCTTCGGCTACCAGGGAACGGTCTACCCGATCAACCCGACGCGCACCGAAGTGCAGGGCGTGCGCTGCTTCCCCAGCCTGCAAGCCCTGCCGCAGGTGCCCGATGTCGTGATCGTCGCGGTGGCCGGCGAGATGGCCGTGGCGGCGGTGGATGAATGCGGCGAGGCGGGCGTGTCGCTCTGCATCGTCATGAGCTCGGGCTTCGGCGAAACCGATGCCGAGGGCAAGCGGCGCGAGCAGGCCATGGCGGCGCGTGCCCGGTCGCGCGGCATGCGCATCGTCGGGCCCAATACCCAGGGGCTCGCCAACTTCGGCAATGGCGCGGTGGCCAGCTTCTCGACGATGTTCACCGAGGTCGCGCCGGCCGATGGCCCGGTCGGCATCATCAGCCAGAGCGGCGCGATGAGCGTGATCCCCTACGGCCTGCTGCGCGCCCGCGGCATCGGCGTGCGGCACTCGCATGCAACCGGCAACGATTGCGATGTGACGGTGTGCGAGCTGGCGACGGTCGTCGCCGAGGACCCCGGCCTGAAGCTGCTGCTGCTCTACCTCGAAGGCATTCCCGACCCGTGGAACCTGGCCGAGGCGGCCCGTGTCGCGCGGGCCCGCCACCTGCCCATCGTCGCACTCAAGTCGGGCCGCTCGACCGCGGGCCAGGAAGCCGCGCAATCGCACACCGGCGCGCTCGCCAACGAAGACCGCACAGTCGATGCATTCCTCGCCGATCACGGGATCTGGCGGGTGCAGAACATGGTCGAGATGGTCGACGCGACGCAGCTCTACCTGAAAGGCTGGAAGCCGCGCGGCCGCCGGCTGGTCGCCATCAGCAACTCGGGTGCCGTGTGCGTGCTGACGGCCGATGCAGCGAGTGCCGCCAACATGCCGCTCGAGCCGCTCTCGGCCGAGACGCAAACCGAGCTTCGTACCATCCTGCCGGGCTTCGCAACGACCACGAACCCGGTCGACATCACCGCGGCGCTGCTCAGCAACAGCCGGCTCTTCGGCGGCATCCTGCCGCCCATCGCCCGCGATCCGGCGGCCGATGCCTTCATGATCGGCATCGCCGTGGCCGGTGCCGGCTACGACGTCGAAGCCTTCGCCAACGACACTGCGAACTTTGCCGCGGCGACCGGCAAGCCCATCGTCATCGCCGCGCCGCAGTTGAGCGTCTCGGACCGGTTCAAGGCGCTCGACCTGCCTGTCTATCCGACCGAAGGCGAAGCGGTGCGGGCGCTCGGGCAGTTCCTGTCGCATGCCGAATTGCAGCAGGCGGCGGCGGTGCGCAATGCGCCCGTGCCAGCGAAACCGCGCGTGGCGCGGGCGTCCACGATGCTGGACGAGGCGGCGAGTCTGGCGTTGCTTGGCCGACACGGCATCCGCGTCGCGAAGCATTCGCTCTGCAATTCGCAGGCCGATGCCGTGGCTGCGTTCGAGGCACTCGGCGGCGAACCGGTGGTCGTCAAGGGGTGCACGGCGGAGGCGTCGCACAAATCCGAACTCGGCCTGGTGCGGATCGGCTTGGACCACGCAGATGCGGTGGCTGCCGCGTACCAGGACATGCACGACGCCGCGCGAGCCGCCGGCATCACGCTCAGCGGCGTGATCGTCGCTCAGAGGGTCAAGGGTCGCCGTGAGCTGATGATCGGCGCCCGGCTCGACCCGGTCTTCGGCCCGGTCGTGCTGGTCGGCGATGGCGGCAAGTACGTCGAGGCCATGCCCGATGCGCAGGTCCTGCTGCCGCCCTTCGACGCGGCCCACGTGGAGCGCGCCTTGCGCCGCCTGCGCATCGCGCCGCTGCTCGATGGCGTGCGCGGCGAGCCGCCGCTCGACGTGGCCGCCTTCTGCGAGAGCGTGGTGGCCATCGGCCGATTGATGAGCGACGACGCCGCCGGCATCACCCAACTCGACGTCAACCCGGTGCTCGTCGGCGGGATCGTCGATGGGCGAGGCGAAGGCTGCGTGGCGGTCGACGCGGTGATTTTCAGAGAGATCGACCTCGCCACTTCG
>CAZZWY010000018.1:0-19276 GCA_964657785.1 uncultured Acetobacteraceae bacterium | reverse complement strand
CATTCCAACCCTGCTTCCACGGGAGTGGTGTCGTCGGTCAGATCATGTCCGTACAGGCACAGGCCGGCTTCCAGGCGCAGGCTGTCGCGCGCGCCCAGCCCCACCAGCCTCACCTCATCGTGCGCGAGCAGCCGTTCCGCGAGCGCGGCCGCGGCCGCGGCCGGCTGACCGTTGCGCCGATCAGATCGGCAGCTCGGTGAAGAACCGTCCGCCGTGGAAGATCAGCGGCGGCACGCCCTCGTGGTGCTCGCAGCGCTCGACTTCGCCGACGAAGATGACGTGGTCGCCCTCTTCGTACTGGCTGCGGTTGAAGCATTCGAAGACCGCCGCCGAACCCTCGAGGATCGGCGCGCCGCCGACGCCTTCGCGAAACGGCAGATCGGCGAAGCGGTCGACCGTCTTGCTCGCGAAACGGGCTGCGAGCGCGTGCTGCGTGGCGGCGAGGATGTTGATCGCGTAGTGCGACCCGCGCTCGAAAGCCGGCATCGAGCCGGCGCTGCGCGCGAGGCTCCAGAGCACGAGCGGCGGCGCGAGCGAGACCGAATTGAACGAATTGGCCGTGAGGCCGACCGGCACCCCGTTCGCATCGCGGGCGGTGATCACCGTGACGCCGGTCGCGAACATGCCGAGCGCGGCGCGAAATTCCGCGGTCGAAAAGCTCGGCGCGACGGCGCGAAGGGGTTCGCTCATGGCGCGCATTCTCCGGCATCGGCGCGGCCGCTGCGCACGCCGCGGCGGCAGCGGCCACGCAGGTGGCAGGAAGTCGCGAAAGCGGCAGCGGAAAATCGGCACGGCCGCGAACGGGCTTCGCGTCGACTGCACTCCTAGAATGGGCCGATGACCTCTCCCGCTCCCCGGTCCGCGGCGCCCGGTGCGGCGAGCCCGGCGGCCGTCGTCGCCGCCACTCCCTCCTCCGCCGCGCACACCCCCGTCTATCGCCGCAAGCTCTTCTGGGTCGCGCTGCTCTACTTCAGCGAAGGCCTGCCGCTCGGCGTCTTCTTCGACATCTTCCCGGTCTACTTCCGCCAGCAAGGCGTGAACCTCGCCGACATCGGCCTCTTGAGCCTGCTCGGCCTCGCCTGGACCGTCAAGTTCCTCTGGGCGCCCGCCATCGACTGGGCGCGCCGGCACCGCGCCTGGATCAGCGCCGCCAACGCCGGCATGGCGGCCGTCATGTGGTTCTTCGCGAGCGAGGCCGCGGCCGGCGGCCAGGGTGCCTTCGGTCCGTGGGTCTGGTTCGCGATCGGCGCCTTCACCGTGCTCTCGGCCACCAACGACATCGCGACCGACGGCTACACGATCGAGCTGCTCGACCGCGGCGAATACGGCCTGGCGAGCGGCATCCGTATCGGCTTCTACCGCGTCGGCATGATCTGCGCCGGCGTCGTGCTGATCGCCTCGGGCGCCTTCGGCTGGAGCGTCGCCTACCTCGTCGGCGGCGCGGTGTTCGCCGGCAATGCGGTGATGCCCTTCTTCGCGCCGGCCGAACACGCGCGGCTCTCGACCCCGACCTCGCTGGCCACCGAGATCGGGCTGCTGCGCGAACAGCCGCTCTGGATCGCCGCGCTCGGGCTGGTGCTGGTCGGCCTCGTCTGGCCGGTGCTCGGGCCGATCGCGCGCGTCGCGCACTGGGCAGCGGTGCAGCAGGTGAGCGGCACCTGGTGGTTCAAGGGCGCGCTGCCGGTCGGGCTGATGTTCGCCGGCGCGGCGCTGATGGTGACGGCGGCGCGCCACCCGCGGGCGCAACTGATGCGCGAAGGGCCGGTCTTCGGCGCCTGGGTCGAGCTGCTGTCGCGGCCGGGGATGGTCGCGGTGCTCGTCTTCATCCTGCTCTACAAGCTCGGCGACACCTCGATCGGTTTCATGATCAAGCCGTTCTGGGTCGACTCCGGCTTCAGCAATGTGCAGATCGGGCTCGTCAGCGTGCAGCTCGGCCTGGCGCTCTCGATCGCCGGCGGGCTCGTCGGCGGCTGGTATGTCGACCGGCGCGGCATCTTCCGCGGCCTCTGGGTGCTCGGGCTCTGGCAGGCGCTGCCGAACCTGATGTATGCGCTGGCGGCGCACTGGCTGCCGCACGCCGCTCAAGGCACCGACATCCCGGTGCTGCACCAGGCGATCGTCTACCTCGCGAGCGGCACCGAAAGCCTGACCGCCGGACTCGGCACTGGCGCGTTCCTCGCCTTCCTGATGGCGATCACCGGCCGCGCGAAGGCGACGACCGAATACGCCATCCTCTCCAGCATCTTCGCCTTCAGCCGCGCGGTGGCGGGCTGGGCCGGCGGCATCGGCGCGCAGGAGATGGGCTACGCCGGCTACTTCCTGCTGACCTTCTTCCTCAGCTTTCCCGCCTACCTGCTGCTCGGCCCGGTGCGGCGAATGCTGGGCGACCCGGCGGATCGCCCGAGCGAGGCACGCGCATGACCACGCCCGACCTCCCCGCACGCCCCGCACTCTGGCGCAGCTGCGCCCTCTGCGACGCCGGCCTCCATCCCGGTCGCCGCCGGCTGCTCCTCGGCGCGCTGCTCGGCACCGCCTTGCCGAGCCTCGCGCTGGCGCGCGAGGGCGTCGACGTCGG
Source organism: uncultured Acetobacteraceae bacterium (assembly GCA_964657785.1). GTDB lineage: Bacteria > Pseudomonadota > Gammaproteobacteria > Burkholderiales > Burkholderiaceae_C > LMDS01. The sequence continues at coordinate 16,701 of CAZZWY010000018.1, read as the reverse complement.
CCCGCCGTCCTCGCTCAGCCGGCTCGTCTCGGCCGACCAGATCGAGGCCGCCTCGGCGCAGCAGTACCGGCGGATGCTGCAACAAGCGGCGCAGCAGAACCGGCTCGCGCCGTCGAACAACCTGCAACTGATCCGGCTGCGCTTCATCGCCCAGCGCATCATCCCCCAGACCTTCGAATGGAACCCCCGGGCGCGCCAGTGGCACTGGGAGGTGAACCTGATCGGCAGCCCGCAGGTCAACGCCTTCTGCATGCCCGGCGGCAAGATCGCGTTCTTCTACGGCATCCTCGAGAAGCTGCAACTCAGCGACGACGAGGTCGCGATGATCATGGGCCACGAGGCGACGCATGCGCTGCGCGAACACGCGCGCGAGCAGATGAGCAAACGCATGCTGACGCAACTCGGCACCGGCGCGCTCTCGGCCGTGCTCGGCCTCGGCGGCGCGGGTGATGCCGTGCTGCGCATGGGCAGCCAGCTCGTCACGCTGCAATTCAGCCGGTCGGACGAATCCGAGGCCGATCTCGTCGGGCTGGAACTGGCTGCGAGGGCCGGCTACGACCCGCGGGCGGGGGTGACGCTGTGGCAGAAGATGGGCCGACTCAGCAAGAGCGCCCCGCCGCCGTTCATGAGCACGCATCCGTCGGGGCCGACGCGGATTCGGGATATCGAGGCGAATCTGCCGAAGGTGGCGGGGTTGTATGCAAGGGCGGAACGGCCGTCGCAGCGGTTCGAGGCGGCAAGGGGGGCGGGGGGAAAGGGCGGTTGATTCGGACGGACATCTTCTCTGCCGATTCAACGGTCGACTCGGCAATGGCAAACGAATTGCCACCTCGGATTAGCACCGATGAAAAGTTTTCGCATCATTGGTTTTGATGAGTCGAACGCTGACGGGAGGTCGCTGTTTGCATCCGTCCGGGAGGACTGGCAGACTGCTTCGCGATAAATCCGCAATTGCCCCGGAGTCTCGATCGATGGACCGACCTCTCGCCCTGGAATTGCCTTTGCAGCGCGGACATCGTCAATACCTCGCCGTCCTGTTCTCCGACCTGAAAGGCTCCAGCAGTTTCGGTCGACGCATGGAGGTGGAGGACTTCGCTGAATTGCTGGCGCAGTTCCGTTCACGCTGCCGCAGCATCGTGTCGCATCATGGTGGCTTGGTCGCGCGCATCCAGAGCGACGGCATGTTGGCCGTCTTCGGGGATGGCGGTACGCGGGAGGACGACAACCGTCGCGCCGTGGAGGCGGCGCTCGATCTCACCGCCGCGGTGCGCGACATCCGTTGTAAGGGCCTACCCAGTGACTTCGCAAGCCTGGAACTCTACTCGGGCATACATGCAGGGCAGTGCTACGTCGAGGATGGCGACCTGGAGCGCGGCCGACTCGAAGTGCTGGGCGAGGTGCCAAACACGGCCGCCGACCTGCTTCGACTGGCCGGCCGCGGCGAGATCCTGGTCAGCGAGGAAACGCTAGGGCCGGTCGCCGATCTATTCGAGAAGCGATTGCTGGAGAAGACCCAGGTCAAGGGTCATGCCGACACGATCCGCGTTTGCGCGGTGCTGAGCCGCTCGCGGGCGCGCACCCGCTTCGAGGCCAGCGCCGCCCGCGGACTCTCGCCCTTCGTCGGTCGTCTCGGCGAGCTCGGTGTGTTGCAGGCGCGTCTGCGGAGCGCGATCAACGGCTCGCATCACACACTGGTCGTCGCCGGCAGTGCGGGCGTCGGAAAGACCCGCTTGCTGGACGAGCTCGCCCGAGATGCGGTCCGCGACCGTTGCCTGGTGCTGCGCGGGTTCTGCGAGAGCTATCTCAGCGCCGAGCCGCTGCAACCCTTCCTGCAGATCTTGCGGACCGCCGTCGCAGCAGCAGAGGGCGAGCGCGCGCCCGACCAGAACGAGTCCGACCAACCGGTGGCCATCGCACGCCGTGTGCTCGGCGCCGCAGCGCGAGCGTTTCAGCCGGGATTGCAATCAGCGGGTGCCGGCTCATCACCCACACAGATGCTGCGAGACGCTTTCGAAGCACTGGCGACCGAACTACCGCTGCTGCTGATGATTGACGACTGGCAATGGGCCGACGACGGTAGCGCGCAGGTGCTCGATGCCATCCGCGCGCTCGATCGTCCCATCTTCATCCTGCTGGCCACCCGTGAGGCGCCGGCGAACGAGCTCGCGACGATTCGCGCGGAGCACATGTGGCTCGAGCCGCTGTCGAGAGACTCGATTCGGCAGTCGGTTCGCCATCTCGTTCCCGGCGCGGACCCATTCCTGATCGACAAGATCGTCGACGACTCGGGCGGCAACCCACTGTTCATCGAGGAACTCTGCCACTCGGCGGCGCGCGCGACCGGCGCCGACTCCACACGCTGGACTCGTGCCGAGGAACGTACCTACGACCGCTCGGCCTGGCTGGATTCACTCATCGGCTCGCGCGTCTCGCGGCTCGCCGAGGTCGACGCACGCGTCCTGCGCGTGGCTTCGGTGATCGGCAATGTGGTCGACCTGGGCCTGCTGTCCCACGTCGTGGGGTTCAACGTCGACGACGCTCGCTTGCGCTCGCTGTCGTCGCAGGACTTCCTGCATCCCTCCGAACAACCCGGCCTGGTGCGCTTCAAGCACCGTATCACGCGCGACGTGATTTACGATCGGGTCGACTTGCACGAGCGCGTCCGGATCCATGTGGCGGTGGCGCGGAGTCTTGAGCGGGGATCAGACGAGCACCCTGAGGCGCTCGCATACCACTTCACCCATGGACAACTTCCGATGCAAGCGGCCCGCTTCGCCGAACAGGCCGGCGACAAGGCCATGGCAGCGCACGCACTGGATCGGGCCCGGCTGCACTACGTTACGGCGCTCGACGCGCTGGACCAGATCTTCGTACCCGACCGCACCTTTTTGCTCAAGTGGTGCGCCGTGGCCCAGCGGCTCGGCATGGCGTGCGTGTTCGACGCCTTGTCGCTCACCAATGCGACCCGGCTGCTGTCACGCGGCGTCGATCTTGCACGCCAGAGCGGCGATGCGGCGAGCATTGCGCGGGCCGCCTATTGGCTGGCCTATAACTGCTACGCCAAAGGCCGGGGGCGCGAGGCACTACGCCATTGCCAGTTCGCATTGGAAGTTGCGGAGCCGCTGAACGACGAACGGCTGACGGCGCAGCTGCGGGCGACGCTGGGCCAGATCACTGCGTCGCTGGGCCGCTATGAGGCATCGGTTCCGTTGCTGGACCGGGCCATCGACGTGAAACGCGCACGCGGCAGGCCAGGGGGCGGCGTGGCAGTCGGCACCGCCTTCGCGCTCGCGATCAAGGGTGGCGCGATGGGCGACCAGGGCCGGTTCGATCTGGCGGAGGAGTGTTTCCACGAGATGCTGCACCTGCTTCGGGGCTCGAGTCATCAGATTGTCAGCTCGGTGCGCAACTGGATCGGCGTGGTCTACCTCTGGCAGGGACGCTGGACAGATGCGGTGGCCGTCGTCGAGGACTCGATGCGCGTCGCGCAAAACGTGCGCAGCCACTTGCTGCTGGCCTTCAGCAAGTCGATCTGGGGCTATGGCCAGTGGCGTCTCGCCGGCACCGGCGAGGCGAGCGAGGCGGTGCGCGACGCGACCCACTGGGTGGAGACGCGTGGCGGAGCGCTCGGTTGCTCGCTGAACTACGGTTGGCTGTTGGACATCGGCGAAAACCAAGGCGCCGACGCGCTGCGTCGCCGCCATGCAGCGTTCTTGCTGAACCGCGCTCGTGCCAGCGACCATCTCGGGGTGGCGATGGGTTCTCGCGCCCTGGCGCGCGCTGCCGCCAAGGCCGGAGACGAGATCACGGCACGGCGCTGGCTTGCACGGGCGCAAGTGGCCGCCGACTACCGACGATCGCCGCACGAGCAGGCTGCCAACCAGCTCTGTCAAGCGGAGCTGCACATGCTGAGGGGTCACCCGCGCGAAGCGCTCGCGCCGCTGGACGCGGCTTGCGAGGGATTCGCGGCGTTGGGGATGACACGGCAGCTGCGCGACGCCGAAGCCTTGCGGCCACGCGCCGAATGATCGATCACGGAGGAACCACCAACCCGTTCAAGTGTTCCGAGAAAAGTCGATTCGCCAGCTTCGCGAATCCTGCCGGGGTGGCATGCAATTCGCTTTGCCAATCGGTCATGTAGGCGTCGTTTTCGATCGCCGAGACGAGTGTGCCGCGGAGATCCGCATGCACCAACTGCCCCGCGTACTGGGAGTCGGCGCTCAACTCCTTCAACAACTCGTTATAGCGGTCCACCACCGTTTTCATGATGACCGTGGTGTTGGCGAGTACGGTATAGCCGAGATCCTTAAGCGGCTGCCAGATCGACGATGTCGGGCGATGCGGTGTGATGTTGAACACCCCCCGACCGTCTGGAAGCGGATGGTCGTAACCCTGCCAGATGACAGGCACTTTCCGGCCTCCGGCATCCACGCAATGCCTGCCGAGCTTGTCTAGGATCGTCCGGACCTGTCGGCGCATGACGCCGTTCTGACCGTCCATCAGCCGTTCCAGCGCGCCAGCAATGAATTCGGTGTCGTGGCTGACCATGTCCGTGATCTGGTCAGGTGTCTTGCCCGACTGGCTGATGTCCAAGACGTATGACTTCAGCACGCTGCTCACGAGATCGTTGCCGCCCAACGAAAGGAGAATCGCCACAGGCGCTTGGTTGCTCTGCACCAACTCCTTGTAACGACGGCACAGGTCGCCAGAACCGCTGCTGTCTCGCAAACCCGGGGTTTCGGCCTCGCCCGCGAACGCGGCCAACTTGGTTGCGACCACGGCGCACTTGGCGTCCAGCGTAATCCGAACATCGGACCGATCCGTCAGCGCTTTGGCGAGGTCGGAGCGGCCACCGCCGAGCAATCGGAACGCATACCAGGAATCACCGCCGGCAAGCAGTGGCAGGCTGCCAACCGCCGACGCCTCGGCGCCCGTCGAGATGGCATCGAGATGCAACGATCTCGATAGTGTGGGGGTAGGCGGCGCCTTCGGTGGCGCGATCTCGCCCTCCATCCGAAAGCTGAGCGGAAAGGCTGTCGGCCGCAGCGCTTGCTTGCACTCGAGCAGCCCGGTCAGGATGCCGCGCAGGGTTCCCACGGCCGCCGCGCGTCCGGGGCAGGCATGCGTCGGCAATGAGATTCCCGAGGTCCCGGGCGCCGGCCAGCCGCCGAAGACCATGCCTTCGTCGATCTTGCCCATCTCCAGCAATTCGTGGGTCGCCGACACGATCGCCACCACCACGGTATCGCCGGTGGCTACCGCGACATTGCCCAGCATGTGATCGCCGGTGGCGCGCCGCCAGACCACCTCCGGAGCCGGGCGCAGCATCATTGAACGCTTCAGCGCCCGATCGATGGCGTCAGCCGCCTCGTCGGGCGGCAGCGTCGACAACGCGGCGCGCAGCGACCAGAAGGTGCCGTCCAACAACCACTCGTTGAGGGACTGACGCAAATTCCCTGCGACCGTCGGCAGAAAGCCGATCAGGGCGCCCACGATCGTCACGGCGACCTGCTCGTCCTGGATGTCCCAGGCGGACCGATCGGACCCGGTTCTCGGAAACGCCTCGAAGAAGGCTCGGGCGAGCTCGGCCGGCTTTCGGTCGGGCGCGAGGGGCCATTGCCCATTATCTCGAAGCTCCGTCACCCAAGCGCGAAACGCCGAGTTCACCGCCGTGCCGTGCAAGGTGCCGAAACGCTGAACTTCGCTGCCCGGTCGCGGCTGGAAGATGTATCGCGACGGCGACAGGAAGTGGCCGGGATAGGGCACCGGCTCCGATGGCTGCCAGGCCCAGCGGAAACTTCCGGCGCTCATGTACTTGTCGTGGTCGGCGAGACCGAACCATTGCTGGCAGAGCCCCTCGAGCACTTCGTCCCAGACTTCTTCGGCGCCGAACTGCAACTGCCAGGTTGTCTGCGTCGCGTCACGTGCGTTGTCCTGCTCCAGATCGACCAGCCGGCGCAATGCCTCATCAGTCAGTTGCCGCGCCGCGTCGCAGGCCTGCTGCTGCGTGATGGAACTGATGATCTGGTTGGGAATCGCAGCGGATGCGCGGTACGGGCATCCCGACCCCAGGTCGTCGAGGCCGAGGTACATGTCGCCGAGAGTCGGCTCGGCGCGTTCGCGGTAGCCTTCTACCGTGTAGCGACGCGACGCATTCGACAGCACGGCCTGCGCGTACTCGTGGCTGGCGGCCAGGACGCCGTAAGGGGTCCGCAGCACGCCACCGAAATCCCGGCGAACGGCAGCCCAGATGGAGGCGGCGGAGAAGTTCTTGAGGGCTTCGGGATCTTCGAGCGCAGCCTTCCAGGCCGCGACCCGGTCCTCCGTTTCACCCGCAAGGGCCTGCAACCGGTCGATCGCGGCACGACCTCGGTCGGCCGACCACGGCCATTCGACCGTGGCGCGCTTCGCGCCGAGTTCTTCGGCGCGTTTCTCAAAAGCCTCGAGCGTCGCCAGCGAGGGCGTGAACAGGTACATGCCCCATTCGAGGCGCACGAGCGGATCGGGCAATACGGTCGGTTCACCATTGCCGTCGAGTGACACCCGGTGTATTTTCGGCTGGCCGTCGACTTCTTCTTCGAAGACGTGGGTGCGCTTTTCCCCCGCTGGAGCGATACCGATCAGTGGATCGCTGCGGCCCGAGTAGCCGCCGGTACTGTTGCCGCCGGCGAGCCAGCGCTGCACGACTTCGAACTGCTCAGCGATGCGGGCGTTGTAGGCCATGAAGCAGACGCCGCGCGCGGCCGGTGCCTCCGCAGGGGCATCGTTCGAACCATCGGGCAGCGGTGCGCCGAACGACATGCTGCGCCGCATGATGCGTGGCTGGCGTTCGCCCGGGGGCACCCGGGGCGCCAAGCCCCCCGGCGGAGTCCGCGGATTCGCGCGCCGGATGTGTGCATGGATCGGGCATAGCCGCCCTTCAGGATCCGAGTCGTAGTTGAAGTCATTGCCGGACCCCGGTGCAGCCAACGGATCGCCGCCGCGCATCCTCCCCACCAGCTTCCCCGCGACGACTTCGCTAGCGAGGCCGGTCTTGCTGGCTGCGTCTTCGAGCAGATCGCGAAACTTCGCCACATCCTGCGACAGCTTGCGAAGCACCAGAAATGACGAATGGCGCAGCCAGTCCGACACCGAAGGCGCGCCCTCGCCGGCGGCCGGGTCGCCCGCGTTCGCGAGACCGACCACGAACTCTCCGGGATGCACCACGTTGTAGGGATAGGTGCCAGTGCGCTGCTTCGGATCGAGCTCCGGCTGCGCGCTGCCGTCCACAAAGCCGAAGTGCTCGACGGCAGGCGCATCCGGGCCCGGCCTCAGCAGGTGACGCACCATCGGCTGCCAAGCGACCACCTCAATGCATGCCGCAAGCGCGGACTCCAGCTGCCGGATGTCGTGATGGAGAGGATGGGTCGCGCTGTCCAAATCGTAGTTGCGCTCATCGTCTCGCATGCCAGGCGCTTGCCCGCAGCGCAGCTGCACCACCACATGCACGGCACTCAGCTCGATCGGCTCGGCGCTACCGCGCCGCAAGGGACGCCGCCAGCGATCCGGGTGATTGATCCAGACGTCGCCGAGGACGCCGTTGCGCCGTTCCATGCCTTCCCGGAACTCCGCCGGAAACGCCGCCAGCTCCGACTCCATCAGGCCGGCTGCACGCAGTCCGTCGTAGGTCAGCGCGACGTTCCAGACAGTGCGCTGGCGGTCGGAGGGCTGGTCCTGCGCCGATACACATTTCTGCCGCATCAGGGACCAGAAGGCGCGAGCCGGCGCCCCCGGCTTGAACGCCAGCATCAGCAAGGCGCCGTGGGTGTTCTGCGCGTAGGGTTCGAGAATGCCGCTCTGGATGGCGCGCTTGAGTGGCAGGTCCGGGGCGTGCGTGGGCGGTGCCGGCACGACGCGATCGGCCTCGGGCCGCTTGAACCACGTGATCGCCTCCGCGAAGCGCGAGCTGGCCACGGCCAGCGGGGCCTCCATCAGCGTGGTGTAGTCGACCAGTTCGGTGAACTCCGCCACGAGGTCGCGCGCAGCACGATGGAGGAAATCGCCGTCGGGCGTATGGGGAATGAACCAGGGCGTCAGGCTATGCAGCAAGGCGACCGTCTGAATGCCCTGCCTGGCTGTCTCGGCAATGGCGCCGGGGTCCGTTCGAATGTTCGCCAACGTGAACGCCCGCATCTCTGCCGTCGGCTCCGTTCGACGGACCGAAGCCAAATCGTTCTGCGTTGCGTCTGCCGAGCTGCGCCAGACCTCATCCTCGTCGCGCAAGAACTGCACGTCGTCGTTTGTGAGCCCGGGGCGGGCGTAGAAGAAGTCGGTCTTGACCTGGATGCCGTCGATCCAAGCATCCCACTCGGCCATGCTGCGCCCGTAGGCGGGGACATGGCCGACCGTGTTGCAGAAGAGAAGGTCGAGCAACGTGCCGATTTTCTGCCACAGCACGCGGATGTACGACTCGCGCGCGCCATCGAACGTGACCGCGAGGAGCAACTTGTCCGGCTCGACGATGGCGACGCGAAACGAATGAATGCGACTCACCCGCTCCGCGGAATCGGAGATGGGCCGAAACGGCACGTACTCATGCGATGCCTGGCGCAACGCCTGCAACACCTCCATCAGTCGACGCAACCGCGACTTGTAGGTGATCGAATCGAGTGAAGGCACCAGGCCGGGCCGGATCGGCGCCATGACCGTCAGGTCGGTCAGGCCCGCGAGCGACTTGCTCTTGGTATTCAACGGGATGTACATGAGAACGTCTCGTCTTATCGTCAATCGGGCCAACGGGCAAGGAGTCCGCGGCGGGCGGTTGCCGCGCAGCAACGCCTCCCGTCCCGTTCGGTACTCCTGGCGGTCGGGACAGCCGATTGTCTGAAGTGACTCGCCCGTGTTCATCCTCATGCGAGTGGATGCATTCCATGGCAACCGACGTCATCCCTACCACCGCCTCGGCAACGTCGGCATCACCGTCCACCCAGCCCCGACTCGAACGACATACCCCCCCTCCGCCAGACCCTTCATCAGCCGACTCACCATCTCTCTCGAACAACCGAGCCTGTTCGCCATCTCCTGGTGCGTCAGTCTTTCCCGGATCAGTCGAGTCCCATCCGACTCTTCAACCGTCAGCGACTTCAACAACAACACGAGCCGCTCATAGACGTCATTCAATGCCAGCTGTTTCGCATTCAACGTCGCCACCCGCGCCCGCCGAATCACCTTGGCAAGCAACTCGAAAGCGAATTCCGGCTTGTCGGCGATGTACTGCTCGAGCGTCCTGCGCGTCACCACCGCGCACTCGCTCGTCTCCAGCGTCATGACACTCGCCGATCGCAATCCCCCATCGAGACTCATCTCGCCGAGGTACTCGCCCGGCCCATACGTCCCGTACGTGATCTCCCGATCCCGCTCGCCGATGCTGAAGGCGCGAAGCTTTCCGGAGACGATGATGAAAAGGGTGTCGCCGGGGTCGCCCTCCTGGATCAGCAGCATCCCCTTTCGATAGCGCCGCAGTTCGCCCCGCTCCGCGAGCGAGCGGAGCGATTCGGGCAAGGCGAGGAAGGGGTCGGTCGGTCGGGCGAGCGGCATCCACGGGCGCCGCGGCCCGTGGATGGATGCCGCTTCGCGGTGCGGATGCTAAATCAGCAACGCCTCAGCAAAATACAGGCGACGGCGCGTCGGGCGCTTTCATCCCGGGACCGATTCGTCTTGCAGCGAACGGACCGGCTTGGGCATGGCCCGCGCGGTACGTTCGGCAGCCGCCGATGCCACGGGCCGCAGCACGCCCATCAGCGGCGGCAATTGCGCCACCTGGCGCACCAGCGAGCGGATGTTCTCGGCGCCGGTCTTGCTGCGGATCATGCCGATCTGGGTGCGCACCGTCGAGATCGCGACGCCGAGTTCGGCGGCGATGCGGCTCGGCGGCAGCCCGCTGCACAGGGCGGCCAGCACCCGCGTTTCGGCGGCGGTGAGGCGGTGGCTGGAGGCGAACCCCTGCACCGACAGCGATTCGCAGACTTGCCGCTTGCCGAGCACGAGCAGGATCGGCGCCCCGCCGGTGCCGCCCGGATTGCCCGTGCCGCCGGCGTTGCTGGCATCACCCTCCGACTCCGGTTGAGGCACCAGGGGAACGACCGAGACGACAACGCTGTTCGCCGCGTCGCCGAACGTCACCAGCCGGCGCAAGCGACGCAGCGACGCATTGCGCAGCGCGTCCTCGAGGCGCATGGCATCGCGCGCACCCTGGGCGCGGAGATGCCGGCCGACGCGTTGCAGCGGGTGACCCGTGTCGAGTTCAGCCACAGCGGCATAGTTCGCATGCAGCACCTCGGCGTCCCGCGTCAGGAGCAGCACGCCGTAGTCGAGCTCCTCGAGGGCCGCGGCGAGCCAGTGGCGCAGTGGGGGCGAGGCGCTGCGGCGGTCCGGGCCGCAGTAGCGTTCGAACGACGCTTTGTCCCAGGCCGGCGCAAGGCCAACGGGGGGAACAGCGGCGAGGCGGTGCAGGGTCGACATGGGTTCGTCCTTCTTCTTCTCCGGCGCAAGGAGTCGCGCGGTGGAAGAAGCTTAGGAACGAACCCTCGTCGGAGGGAGTGATTAAGTGGCGCGCCGTTTGTGACTTATTCACCTCGGCGCGGCGTTGACACATCAGCTTCATGCGCGCGCAGCCGCAGCTGCGCGGCTCGCCGCTATTCGAACGTTCGCGCGCGGCGCCGCCGTGCAGCGAAACCGACCACGCCGAGACCGCCGAGCAACATCGCGACGCTGGTGGGCTCCGGCACCGCCGCGAGCACCGACACGCGGTAGGCCCCGTCGCCGCCGAGATTGCCGCTCGCATCCGTCACCGCGCCGAAGACGCGCAGCGTCACCGGCGTGCCCGCCGCGACCGGCGCGGCGAAGCTGAAGTCGCCGCCGACGGCATTCGTCAGGTTCGAGAAGTCGATCTCGCCCGGCGAATCGGGGAAGAGCGCCGCGGTGAAGAAGGTCACCGGCCCGCTCAGGCTCGCGAGCGTCACCGAAAAGGTCGAGGCGAACGGCACCGCGGAAAAACTGAAATCGTCGATGACCAGGCCGTTCGCGGCCTGCGTGACGGTGCCGGCGAACGTGCCGGAGCCCGTCGGCGGGAGATCGACATTGGTCGCGAAGGCCGCCGGCGCCGCGGCCAGCATCGCGGCGGCGAGGGCCATCGACGAAAGCAGCGACGGCCGTGCGGGTGAACGGAAGGACAGGGTGGTCATGGCGTGGGTTCCTGGGAGTGGTGCATCGATACCGTCACGACCTACTTCGCGCCCGGCAGCGGCGTGTTCAGATACGGAAAGCCGGACAGCAGCGGCCGCACCGCCTGGTCGACCGCGTCGTGCAACTTGAACGCCGTCGTGCCGAGCGGCACCGCCGACGGGTTGCAGGCCGCGCCGAAGCCGAGCGCATTGCCGGTGCCGTTGGCCATGCAGAGCCCGCCCATCATCGCCACGAGCGAGATGTCGACGACGTCGTCCTTCGGCCGACGGCCGTTGGGGTAGCCGGCATTGTCGGCGCCGCCGGCAAGGATGTTGCCGACGATGCCGAGGCGGTTCTGGCTCGCGAACGGCACGGCCGGGATGGCGGTGTTCAGCCGGAGCATTTCCGACGCCGTCACCGTGCCGAGCTGGTTCACGCCGCGGATGCCGGTCAGGAAGGTCGTGACCAGGTCGTTGCGGCCGGGATTGCTGGGCGCGAGCGCGCCAGGCGCCTGGCCGAACGCCACCTCGATCAGCGCCGGCAGCGTCGGGTTGGTGACGTAGTCGGCGAACTGGCCGTCGCCGCTCGGCACCGAGCCGTTGAAGCGGTCCTTGTCGGGCAGGCCGATCACGACTTCGTTGACCAGCGGCATGCCGAGCCGCGAGACCTGCACCCAGTTGCCGCCCGGCACGACCGTGGTGCCCAGGCCCTTGGCCGGGTTCGGCGTCAGGTACTGGCCCTGGCGCAGGCTCGCGCTCGTCCAGCCGCCGATGACCGGGTGCGACGCGTCGGCCGTCAGGCAGGCGGCCGGCACTTCGATCTCGAGCGCGGTGACGTTCTTGGTCGCCAGGTCGTCGGCGCCCGCGTTGATGAGCGTCGGGTCGGTGATGACCGACAGCGGCGCGTTGACGAGGTCGAAGATCACCCCGAGGTTGACAGCGAACGGGTCCTTGCGCTGTCCGACGAACACCTTGCCCTGACCCGCGCAGCCGGGAATGTTGACGCTGTAGACGTGCTTGGCGGCATAGCCGGCGTAGTCGGGAATCGTCTTGGTGCCGATGTTGTCGACCGGCTTGTCGAAGACGGCCGCACCGGTCACGGCGTTGGTCACCGCCGCGCTCGTGCCGGTGCGCCGATCACCCCGGACGATGGTGAGCGTGAAGCTCTCGTTGACGTTGAGTGCGGGCGAATCGACATCGGTCACCGCGCCTGCCTGCACCAGCGGAATCGCGACGTTCTTGCTGTGGATCGGCAGCGCGATCGACTTCAGCTTGTTGGTGAACCTGAACTGGAAGGTGATGTGCTCTTTGGCATCGCCGACGTTGTCGATGTGGATCTCGTAGAGCGCGTTCGGATCGAGTTCGAAGTAGTTCGGGCCGCCGTACGGGTCTTGCAGGGGCAGGTAGTCGGCGATCAGCGTGACGTAGCCGGCACGCCCGCCGCTGCCGTTGGCGGCGACACCCTCGTAACTGTTGAACATGTAGAAATCGGTCGCGTCGACCTTCGGCTGGGTCGTGATGAACGGCGCCTCGCGGTGGCTCGACGCCTGAACCTGCGCCGCCCACGCCAAGGTGGTGAGCGCGGCGACGGCGGAGAGACGCAAACGGGTACCGCGGCGCGGCGTGAGGCGGGCGTGGATCATCGGGGCAGTTCCAAGTCACGGGGCATGCTGGGTACCGGTTCGGCGACGCCGTATCGGGCAGCATGGAACCCACCGCTACGGCAGGGTGTGACGGACTACGCGCAAACGCGGGGGGTGGATGCGGGAATGCGGGCAAAAGCGGGGGTGCCTGCCCCCCTGTTCGAGGGGGTCGCCGTCAGCCGAGCACTCGCAGCAGCCAGCGGTTGATGTCGGCGACTTCTTCCCCGCACACCGAATGCGCCATCGGATAGGCGTGCCACTCGACCGCGTGGCCGGCGGCGCCGAGCGTGTCGCGGGTCGCGAGCGCATGCGCGATCGGGATCACGCCGTCGGCGGTGCCGTGCGCCAGGAAGATCGGCACCTCGGCGTTCGCCGTGTGGCGCTCGGCCTCCAGCAGCGCGGCGAGCGGCAGATAGCCCGACATGCCGAGCAGACCGGCGAGCCGCTCCGAATGCCGCAGGCCGGCCATCAAGGTCATCGCGCAGCCCTGCGAAAAGCCGCCGAGGACGATTCGCGAGGCGGCCACGCCACGCGTCTTCTCGCGCTCGATCAGCGCATCGACCAGCGCCCGCGAGGCGCGCAGCCCGGCTTCGTCCTCGCGTCGCTGGCCCTTCAGCCCGAGGTCGGCGCCGAAGATGTCGTACCAGGCCGGCATCACCTGGCCGCCGTTGATCGTCACGGGCCGCACCGGGCTGTTCGGAAACACGAAGCGGACGGGCCCGACGCTGGCCAGCTTCAGCTCCCGCGCGAAGGGAACGAAGTCGTTCGCGTCGGCGCCCAGGCCGTGCAGGATGATGATGCTCGCGGTCGGGTTCGGCGCGGTTTCGATGTCGAGGGTGGTCAACATGGGCGGAGGGTGCAGCGAAGGAGGCGTCGATTGTGCGCGTCCCCTATTCGCGCGACTTGATCCACGCGTCGACCTGTTCGTCGAGCACCGCGAGCGGCAGTGCGCCGCCCTGCAGCACCAGGTCGTGGAACGCGCGCACCGCCGCGGCGTCGAAGCGCGCCCCGAGCGCCGCGTGCGCGCGTTCCCGCGCCGCGCGAATGCTCAACATGCCGAGCTGGTAAGCGCAGGCCTGTCCGGGATCGACGATGTAGCGCTCGATCTCCGAGATCACCTCGGTCTCGCTCATGCCGGTCTTCTCGCGCATGTACGCGATCGCCCGCTCGCGCGACCAGCGCTTGAAGTGGATGCCGGTATCGACGACCAGGCGAACGGCACGGAACTGCTGCGACTGCAGACCGCCGAGGGCAGCGTAGGGATCGTTCGCGTAGAGGCCGAGTTCGCCGCCGAGCGATTCGGCGTAGAGCGCCCAGCCCTCGATGTACGCGGTGAACGGCAGCACCCGCCTGAAGGTCGGAAGGCCCCCCTGTTCCTGTGCCAGCGAGATCTGGAAGTGATGCCCGGGCACGCCCTCGTGCAGGGCGAGCGTGCGCATGCCGAACTTGGGTGTCTCGCGCACGTCGCGCAGGTTCGCGAAGAAGATGCCCGGTCGCGAGCCATCGATCGCGGGCGGGTTGTAGTAGGCCCCGGGTGCCGTCTTCTCCTTGAAGACAGGCACGCGCTGAACCTCGACGCGGGCGCTCGGCAGGTGGCCGATCAGGGAACGCGAGCGGGCGAGCTGGTCATCGAGCATCGTCGCGTAGTCGGCGAGGATCGACTGGCGCCCGACGTCGCTGTCCGGGTAGAAGAAGCGCGGGTCCCTGGCGAGCCGGGCGAGTGCGTCCGCGGGCGTCTCGCCGGGCCGCGACTCGTGGAGTGAATCGAGCAGCGACCGCATCTCGGCGTCGAGGCGCGCCACTTCCGAGAGGCCGAGGTCGTGTACCTGCTGCGGCGTCAGGCGGGTGGTCGTCTGGTTGCGCAGGCGCCAGGCGTAGTAGGCATCGCCGTCGGGCAGCTTCCAGACGCCGTCGTCGGTCGTCGCCTTCGGCAGCTGCGCCTCGAGGACGCCGATCAGCTTGCGATAGGCCGGCAGCACACTGGTTTGGAGGGCCTGCACGCACCGGGCGTTCAGCGCATCCCGATCGGCAGCCGACAGCCCGCCGAGCGCGGCCGTCTTGGTCGCGAAGTTCTGGTAGAGCGGGTTCTCGCGCAGTGGCGTCGCGACGAACCCGTGCATCTCGGCGATGACGCGCTCCAGCACGAAGCGCGGCGGCAGGATGCCGCGCCGCTCGCGCTCCGCGAGGCCGTCGACCACCTGGTCGAACTTGCGCCCCACTTCGCCGAGCCGGGCGAGATAGTCTTCCGCGCCGCGGCGGTCACCGATCACGTGCTGGCTGATCAGGAATTCGGGCGTGGCGCTTTGCACGCCCCAAAGCTGATTGACCGGGTAGTCGTGGAAGCGGTATTTCTCGCCCTCGAGCTGGCTCTCGATGTAGAACGCCAGGATGCGCGTCGACAGCCGCTGCGACGGCGTCTGGGACGCGAGGTCGTAGGATTTCAGGTCGGCGAGGTTCCTGCGCCACGCTTCGAAATCGCGTTCGTTCTTGGCCATCGAGGCGTCGGCGAGATGCGCGTTGTGGCGCCGCCAGCCGTACTGCTCCGCAATGCCGAGCGAGGTCAGGACTTCCGGGTCGTCGAGCACGAAGCTCACGAACACCTTCTCGTAGAACAGGTTCAGGCTGAAGGGTCGGAACCAGACGAGGTTGACGATGAAGACGGTCGCGGCAAGGACGCCGACGAGGCCGAAGAGCGCGAGCCCTTTGCCGAGTTTGCTTTCGATGCGCATGTGGGAGCCTGATGCAAGCCTTCGCCGACCGGCTTGCCTCGATCTGAGATGCCGTTGTCGAGTGAGGCCGATTAAAAAAGGAGACTGAATCAACCCGGCGCATTTTCCTCATGAACTTCGGTCGAATTGCCATCGCGATGCTGATTCTGGCTGCGACAGGAGAAGCCTTCTGTCAGGTCCCATGCCCTGTCTCTGGATGGCTCGGCCGTCGTTCGGGCCGATCCGGTCGGCGCCGTGAGCGCCACGGCGTTGCGGAATCTTCCGGCCGGCGACGAAGACCCGGCGTCCTCGACCGCGTCGACGCAAAAGCGCTGTCGGGCACCCCGTGGCACCGGCCGGTGTCAGGGCAGAATCGAGCGTCGGTCCGCGAGACCGGCGCCCCTTCTGCCGGACCCATCATGCTGGACACGCTCGATCACCTCGCCCGCCAGGCCGCGCTTCGCTTGCCCGACACCGTCAGCCACTGGTCGGTGCGCGGCGTGGAGGAAAGCTCGGAACGCCTGAGCGTGCGCCAGGGCGTGGCAGAGGCCCCGCGGCGCCAACACGACCGCGGCGTGATGGTCACGGTGGTGGATGGCGGTCTAGGCTATGCCGCCTCGTCCGACGCCTCCGCGGCCGGCCTGGACGCAGCCTTCGCGCGCGCCCACGCGCTGGCCCGCGCGAGTGCCGGCCACACCGTCATCGACTACGCCGCCGTTCCCCGGCCAGCGGGCAAGGGCCGCTACGCCAGCGCCGTGCAGCGCAGCGCGGGCAGCGTGACCCTGACCGACAAGCTGGGCTGGCTCAGCGACGTCTGCGCCGCTGCCGGCCAAGACGCCCGCATCGTCGACCGCCACGCGACGCTGTGGAGCGTGCGAACGCAGCAGCGTCAGCTCGGCAGCGAGGGCGGCGACACCGATCAGCAGTGGGAGTTCCTGACCCCCGCGTTCGAGATCACGGCGCACGCCGGGGGCGTGACCCAGGTTCGTTCCAGCGCCGGTCAGTACAACGGGTTTTGCCAGCAGGGCGGGCTGGAGGTGCTGGAGCGATCCGGCTTCCTCACCGAGACCGGCCCGCGCGTCGCGCGCGAGGCGCTCGAGCTGGTGGCCGCGCCGCCGTGCCCCACCGGCCGTTTCGATGTCGTGCTGA
>CAZZWY010000017.1:0-19929 GCA_964657785.1 uncultured Acetobacteraceae bacterium | reverse complement strand
AGCTTCGCGGCAGGTGCGTCCGCGGCCTCGACCGCGAGCGGCCCGGCGGGCAGTCGCTGCCGCACCACGCCGTCGCTCTGCGCCGCGATCACCTGCTGCCCGAGCGCGTGCACCTCTTCGGCCACGAACGTGACCGCCTCGAAGCCTTCCTCCTCCAGCACCGACTTCCAGCGTTGAGGCGAGAGTCCCGGACTGCCCGGCAGACGCAGCGCGGCGTCCTCGTAGAGCCACCAGCCGTCGAGAAGGCCGAACGTCAGGTGGCTGAACAAGCTCCACGCACTCATCTCGTTGAGCAGCAACACTCCCCCGCGCTTCAACAGCGCCTTGGCGTTGCGCAGCGTTTCCCGAATGTCCGGCGTCGCGTGCAGCACGTTCGTGGCGATCACGAAGTCGTAGTGATTCGCGGCCACCGCCTGCCCTTCCAGGGGCTTGGCGACGTCGAAGATCGCCGTGGTCAGCGCCGGCAGGCCGGGCCGGTAGTGCGCCTCGGCGTGCATCAGAAAGGCCCTGGAGAGGTCGGTGAAGCAGTACTCGGCAATCGCCCCGCCGAACTCCCGCAGCATCGGCCGCAGGCGCACGGTCGTGCCGCCCGTGCCGGCGCCGATCTCGAGGATGCGCAGATCGTCGCCGGCGCCCGCCTGCCGCATCTGCCGGATCGCGCAGACCAGCGCACTGCCCAGCGCGTCGTTCGAGTAGTCGGCCAGCGCGTGGCCCTTGTAGACGCCCTCCACCAGCCGCATCGACGAATCCGGGAACATCACGTCGGTCGCGGCTCGCCGGCCGGTCAGGATCTCCGGCAGGGCCCTCAGACAGGCTTCGAGCAGCGCGACCTGGGCACCGACGTTGGGGTTGACGAGCCACGCCTCCTTATGGGCCTCCCAGTCGGACCACGCGGCCTCGAGCGGCCGCGTGCGGCAGGCGTGTTGCCGGACATGGTCGAGGCTCGTGCGCAGCCATCGGTCGTGCCGGGGCAGCGCGGCCGGGTCGTCGAGCTGCATCGCTGCCAGCGTCGACGCGAGGATGTCGCCGGCCAGCTGGGTCGCCTGCGCCCCGAGGAGATCGCGTTGCAAGGCCGCGGGGTCTTTCGCCGCGAACGTCTCGTGCCATGTCGCCAGGGCTCGCGGCAGGCTGCACCGCGCGTGCCCCGCATGCAACGTCACGCTTTCCGGCGCGGCGATGCCGTCGAGCGCCTCGGCGGCCAGCGTCTTCAGCAACGCCATCTGCGGCAGCTCGGAGGCCACCAGCGTTTGCAGGGCGGCCATCCCCTCGGAGACGTCGATGGAGCCGATGCCCCGCTGCTGCATGCGCCTGTTGTAGAACTCGTCCGTGACGACGCCGACCTCGCCCCAGTAGCCCCAGTTCATGATCCGCACGGGATGGCGCCGGCGCTGTGCGATGGCGTGCGCGAAGCTGTCCTTGAAGGTGCACCCGGCCGCATAGTTGGACTGCCCCGCGCCCTTCGTGAAGGAGATCAGCGAGGAGAAGAACAGCAGGCAGTCGAGGTCGTCGTCACCGAAGACCTCGTCGGTGTTGACGCTCACGTCGACCTTCGCCGACAGGCTGCGCCTGAACGTGCCCTCGTCCATCGCGGCGACGCCTTGATCGTGCAGGTCGATCGCCGACTGCACGACGCCGTGGATCGCCGGGTGGATCTGCAGGATCTTGCGGCGGACGTCCCGCAACGCGTCGGCGTCGGCCGCATCCGCCGAGAAGTAGAGCGGCGCACGGCCGATGCTGCCGAGGGCACGCAGCTGCTCGTCGATCGCGCCATCGAGCGGGCGCCGCCCGATCCAGACCAGCCGGGCGTCGTAGCGCTCGATCATGTGCCGGCTCCAGGCCGCGCCGATGCCGCCCGCACCGCCGATGACCACGTAGACGCCGCCCTGCCGGTACGCAGGTGGCGGGCCTTCCAGCCCCACGCCGCGGGCGAGGCGCTGCTGGAACCACTCGCCACCCCGATGGGCTACGCCATCGCCTCGCGGGTCGCCCGGCCACGCCAGGCATTCGCCGGCAGTCGGCAAGGCGGCGCCGTCGACGTCGAGCAGTCGGAGTTCCCACTGCGGATATTCCTTCGCCAGGCTGCCGACCAGCCCGGCGACGGCCGCATGGGCCGGCCCGACCCGGTCGTGCCGCTTCACGCGCTGGGTGTTGCGCGTGACGAGCGTCCACCGCAGCGTGCGGTCCTCCTGGCCGAGCGTCAGCAGGGCTTTGGCGAGCCGGAAGACGCCGAGCACGCCGCCCTGCTGTGCCTCGATGAGGTCGTCACCCTCGGCCTCGCCTTCGAAGACGTCCGGTGCGATCCAGAGCAGATGGTCGAACGCCCGATCGGCCAGCTGTGCCGCGAGGGCGGCGATGTCGGCGTTTGGCTCGCACACCAGGGCGTCTGCACCGGGGAACGACAGCCGCACCCAGTCGAGCGCACGCGCCCCGGCGGCCGTCGTCACGAGCAGCTTCGACGTTCGCCCCGGCGTGCCCCCGGCCGGGGGCGCCACGCGGCTCCAGACCGGGATGAGGGCATGCAGCTGCGGCTCCTCCGGTCGGGACTGCCCTTTCTCGTCGGCCAGCGGGCGCGTCGAGAAGCCACGCAATTGCACGCAGACGTGCCCCTGCGGATCGCACAGATCGACGTCGAACTTGGAGACGTCGCCGCCCGCGCCGGCGTTGTCCGAACCGCGCACCCATGCGAACATGTCCCCGCTGCAGGCCGACAGGACGCGCAGCGTGTCGAGCGCGAATGGCAGCATCGGCCGCCTCGGACGGCCCGGCGCCGCGTCGACAAGGCCCATGCTGGCCTGCAGGGCGCCGTCCATCACGCTGGGGTGCAGCCGGTAGGCGCCCGCCGTCGATGCGACGACGGCCGGCAGGCTGAGCCGGGCGAGCAGCTGCCCCTGGCCGAGACGAACCTCGCCGAGCGCACGGTGCGCCGCGCCGAAGTCGATGCCCATCGCGCGGAAGCTGTCGTAGAGCCCGGGGATGTCCATCGTCCCTTTCGTCATGGCGGCGCCGAGGCGCTCGAGATCGAGCGGAAGCGGGGGCGCCTCCTGCGAAAAGACGGCCTGCCCCTGGCAATGCAGGATCTCGCCCGTGCGGATCTCGAACGCGATGGATTCGCCCGAGTCGTCGGGGTGCAGGGCGATGCCCACGTCCCGGGTACCTGCCACCACGATCGGCTGGGCCCAGGTCGTGTCGTGCAGCTCGAGCACCGCGCCCTCGGCGTGCTCGGGCACGGCCAGGTCGACCGCGGCGCGCGCCATCTCCAGATAGGCCACCGCGGGCAGGATCTTCTCGCCGTTCACCCGGTGATCGCGCAGGAAGAACTCGTTGCCGGTGAAGACCGAGGTGTAGTGCTGGCGACGCAGGTCGGACGTGTTCGCATGCAGCAAGGGATGCAGGTTTGCGGCACGTGTGCCTTCGCCTCGCGCGGGCACGCTGTCGACGACCCCATCGACCCACAGGCGTTCCCGGGCGAACGGGTAGGTCGGCAGCGCGAGGCGGCGCGGCGCCTGGTCGCCATGGAGCCTGGTCCAGTCAAGGTCGATGCCGCGCGTCCACAGGTCGGCCAGGCGGGCGAGCTTGTGGCGGGCCATCCATTTGTCGACGGCTTCGCGCAGATCCTCGTCGTCGAACAGGCGCGGCGCGTCGCCGCCGGCCGCCCGGCCGCCGCAACGGAAGTCGTCGATCTCGCGCTGGCCGTCGACGTAGGCCTGCAGCCGCCCCGCCAGCTGCTCGACCGAGCTCACGATGAAGCTGAGACGCTCGTCCATCGCCTCGCGGCCGACCTGCAGCGTATACGCCAGCGCCGCCAGCTCCAGATCGCGGCTCGAACGGATGAAACGCAGCAGGTCCCTGGCCCGCTGCTCCAGTTGCGCCCCCGTGCGCGCCGACAGCGGCACGATCACTTTCGCCCGGGGCGCTGCCGCGGCGGTAGCGCTGACGGGCGCGACGTATTCCTGCACGATGACGTGCGCATTGGCGCCGGCGGCGCCGAAGGACGAGACGCCTGCGATGCGCGCAAGGGGCTCGCCGGTCGTCGATCGCCCCGACTGCCACGGCGTGAGCTCGGTGTTGACGCGAAAGGCCGTCCGCTCGAAGGCGATGTTCGGATTGAGCGTGGCGGCATGCAGGCTCGGCGCGATCTGCGCGTGCTTCATCTGCAGCAGGACCTTCGTCAAGCCGGCCATGCCCGCGGCGGCCTCCAGATGCCCGATGTTGGATTTGGCCGAACCGATGCGGCAGGTGCCGGGCCCGGGGCGATCCGGCGCGAAGGCTTCCTGGAGCCCGGCGATCTCGATCGGGTCGCCGAGTGCGGTGCCGGTGCCGTGCGCCTCGATGTAGCCGATGTCGGTCGACTTGATGCCCGCCTTGTCGATCGCGCGGCGGATCAGCTCGGCCTGCGCGCGCGGACTCGGCACCGTGTAGCCGTGGGTCCTGCCGCCGTGATTGACGTGCGTCGCGAGGATCACGCCGTGGACCCAATCCTGGTCGCGGAGGGCGGCGGCGAGCGGCTTCAGCAGGACGACGCCGACGCCTTCGCCGGGAACGAAACCGTTGCCGCCGGCGCCGAAGCTCCTGCACTCGCCGTCACGCGACAGCATGCGGTTGGCGCACAGCAGCGAGTACGTCTGTGGATGCAGATAGAGGTTGACCCCGCCGGCGAACGCGATCTCGCACTCGCCGCGATGGATGTGCTCGCAGGCTTCATGGATCGCGGTCAGCGCCGACGAGCACATCGTGTCGACGGGCATGCTGGGGCCGGCGATGTCGAGGAAATAGGACACGCGGTTCGCGGCGGAGCTGAACGAGGTGTAGGGAAGGAACGCTTCCCCTGCCGCGGCCGCCGGCTGCGCATGCAGATTGAACCCCGGCTTGGTGATGCCGGCGAAGACGCCGACCCGCTGGCGGTGTCGTTGCTTCAGGTCGGCGCGCGTGTAGCCGGCGTTCTCCAGGGCGCGCCAGGATTCCTGCAGGAAGAGCCGTTCCTGCGGATCGATCTGCAGCGCTTCGCGCGGCGAGATGTTGAAGAACAGCGGATCGAAATCGGCGAAGCCGTCGATGAAGCCGCCCCACTTGGAATAGCTCTTGCCCGCTTCGACCGCTGCGTCGACGTCGGCCACGTAGAAGTCGTCGAGGGCCCAGCGATCCGGCGGAATCTCGCGAATGGCGCTCCGGCCGGACTGCAGGTTCGCCCAGTATTCGTCGAGGTCGGCAGCCTGCGGGTAGATGCCGCTGATGCCGATGATGGCGATGGGCCCGTGGCCGTCGCGCTCCGCCGCGGCGCTGCCGGTCGCGCTGGCCGCCGGTCGCGTCGCATCTTCGAAAGGCGTTGCGGATGCAGTCGACGCAACGTCCTGCACGCCGGCCCAGGCGGCGCATTCGCCGGGATAGGCCTCGACCAGATGGGCGGCAACGTCCGACAGCGTCCTGCACTCGAAGAAGATCGTCTTGGAGATCTCGCCGAAGACCTCCGAGAGGCGAAGGTTCATCTCGCCGATGATGATCGAGTCGATGCCGTAGGCCGCCAGTTCCGCGCGGCCGTCGATCTTCGCGCTCGGGCGCTTGGTGACTTCGGAAAACAGTTGTTTGAGCCGCGCCAGCGTTTCCTCGCCGAGCCGTGCGGGATCGATCGCCGGACCCGTCTTGCGGGGCGCGCGTCGGCGCGGGCTCGCCGTGCCGCGCTCGAGCAAGGCAGCGATCTTGTCGCCCTCGCCTTCCAGCACCATCGTGCGGCTGCAGCCGCTTCGAAGGCTGGCATGGAACGCGCGCAGGCCGGTGGCGCTGCGCATCGGCGCGACGCCCGTCGTGCGGCGCAGGTGCTCGAGCCGGGCCGCATCGATCGCCATGCCGCCGTCCTGCCACATCGGCCAGTCGATCGTCAGGGTGCGCCCGATGCGCTCGCCGCGTTCGACCAGCCGGTTGCGCCAGGTCGCGAATTCATCCAGGAAGCCGTTGGCCGCGGTGTAGTCGGCCTGGCCGGGATTGCCGAAGGCGCTCGTCGCGGAAGAAAACAGCACGAAGAAATCGAGGTCGACCTGCCGGCTGGCCGCATCGAGGTGAACGGTGCCCGCCACCTTGGGCGCCAGGACACGCGCGAACTCGTCGGCGGTCTTGTGGACGATCAGGTTGTCGGCCGTCATGCCGGCGCTGTGGAGGATGCCGTCGAGTCGCCCGTACTCGCTCAGGATCTCGGCGATGAAGGTCTCAACCGCCTCGCGCTGCTCCAGATCCAAGGTCCGGTATGACACCGGTCTGCCGCCTTGCGCCGCGGACTGGCGCGACAGGCGATCGAGCTGCGGCTGGCGTGCGGCGGTCAGCACGGCGCGCCCGGTCAGGATCACCCGTGCAAGAGGCGTGGTCCGGAGAATCTCTTCGGCGAAGAGGACGCCCAGGCCGCCGAGGCCGCCGGTGATCACGTACACGCCGCCCTCCTTGAAGGACGCCGATTGCGCCTCGGCGCGTACCGGGCGCCAGCGCAGCACGTGCCGGCCCGTCTCGGTGTGCGACACCATCGGATCGTCCGGCCAGTGTCGCTCGCCGCGCAATTGCTCCGCCAACGCGCCGGCCGATCGCGCCTGGGTGAGAACGACCTGACCGATGAATGCGGAATTTTCTTCACCCGCCGTCTTGAGCAGCCCCGAGAGCCCCGCCGCCATCGCCGATCCGGCGTCGTCGCCGATGACGAGCTGGAACAGGACCGTGCCGCGGCACGTTTCCGAGAAGATCGACTTGATCCGGTCGAAGCAGGACTGCGCAGCGGCGGCATAACGCTTACCCGGCTCGGCGATCGCGGCGAGCTGCAGGTGCGCGCATTCGCTGCCTGGAATCGACGCAGCGAGGGCTCCCGCGTCGACGTGCTCCCTGCCCCACAGCAGCACGCAATGCCGGTCGATCGGGACGACGCCGAAGCCGTCCTTCGTGCGCGCGAGCGGCGCGGGCTCCCACACGGGTGCGACCAGCACGTGTTCCACCCCCGACTGCGGCGCGCTGGGCGCGACCCCGAGGGGGGCGGCGTCGACAGCCTCGACCCAGTGCCGCTCGCGCGCGAACGGATAGGTCGGCACGCCGACACGCCGCGGCCGGCGCGGGCTGCTCGCGTGGAGCCGCTCCCAATCGATGCCGGCGCCGGCGACCCACAGCTCGGCGAGGGTGTCCCAATCCCGTTGCGCGATCGCCGCCTCGACGCGTTGCGCTGCCGACTCACCCGATTCCGACTGCCGCGCGCCGGAATCGCCCGCACGGGCTTCGCCGAGGCGCACGCCGGTCGCGGCCTCGCGATGGTCGATCCACGCCCTGAGCTTGCCGAGCAGATCGACACGGTCACGCACCTTGACCGCGAGACGTTGCTTCATCGCCGTGCGCGCCGTCTGCCAGGTGAAGATCGCATCGCCGAAATCCGGCCGCACGGCGGAGGCCTCGAGCCACTGCGCAACTTTCGCGACGTAGGCTTCCAGTCGCTCGAGGTCGGCGGCCGAGAGAACGAAGAGACTGTCCTCCGTCGAAGGGGGCTGGCTGGGCAGATCGGCCTCGGCAGCGGGCGCTGTCGGGCGGTCGAGCGGGTCTGGGGCGGTCATGCAGTGATCCTCGGGAAGTCCGGGCGTCAGTTGTTCAGTCGGGGCGGCTTGCGGTCCGGGTCCTGCGACAGCTCGGTGATGAAGGCCGGCTTGCCGTTGCGGTACTTGTCCTTCTTCAGCATGTCGCGCATCTTTTTCGACTCGTCGAAGGCGACCTGGGGCATGAAAAGGTTCTGCAGCACGTACGGCAGGCCGATATCCATCTCGGAGAGCACTTCGAGATCGACTCCCCCGCCTTCGAGCGGCGTGAGGGTGAAGCAGTCGCTCAGGTGGACGACGCGCAGCGCACCGGGACGGGTCGGCAACTTGTTCGGCGCGGCGTACACGTTGATGCGGACCTTCTTCGTGTCCGGGTCCTGCGTGTAGTGATTGACGATCATCACGTCCAGGTTGCCGAACGGCTTCAGGTCGAGCTTGTAGTTGTCGTACGCATAGAACACCGGCGCGACCGCGACCTCTTCGAGGCGGTGGATGTCGGTGGCGCCGACGTCGTACCCGGTGTCGAGATTGCTCATGTAGTAGACGACGTCGGACAGCTTCGAATCGAGGCGCATCTCGACCTTGTATTTCATGATCGCGTAGCCCGGCGTCTTCATGCGCCAGACGCGAATGCCCTCCTTGTCGCTGACGGGCTTCCACTCGTTCGAGCCGGAGTTCACCCACGTCAGGTGGGCGACGAACAGGACGCCGAGGGTCGCCAGCATCCAGACGCCGATCCGCCTGAGCCTGCGGCCCTTGCTGTCATCCGAGACCTTCGCCGGGTCGATCTCCGCTGTCTGCATGTTCGTCCTGCCTTGGTTGATTGAAGAGGGGGACTACATTTCCTGTACCGAGACCAGCCGGGCCTGCTGATAGCGATCCTTCAACACCAGCTTTCTCTGGCCGCTCAGGCCCTGGAAGATGAACTGCGGCATCGCCAGATTGGCGAGCGGATAGAACAGACCCATGTCGACGTCACCGGTGATCTCCCATTCGACTTCGCCCTGGGCCAGCGGCTTCAGCCGGAACATGTTGTTCAGATGCGTCACGCGGGTGGTGTTCGGCGTGGGCGGCAGCCGGCTCGGTGCCGCCTGCACGTTGATCAGGACCTCCTTGCTCTTCGGGTCCTGGGCGTAGTTGAGGAGGCACACCAACTCCTTGCTGTCGAAGGGCGGCGGCATCGGCTGCTCCACCGAGAAGTAGGCGAGGTACATCGCCGGCGTCTCGATCCGGTCGAACACCTTGAAGTTCTTGCCGCCGAAGTCGTCGTTGGTCGACGGATCGCCGCGGAACAGGAACACCGAACTCGCCAGGCTGGTCCTGACCCGCGTGCTCCCGCGGATCTTCAGCAGGGTCGACCCCGGTTCCTTGAAGGTATAGATCCGGATGCCGCTTTCGTCCCGCACCAGCTTCCACTCGTTCGAGCCCGACGCCTTCCAGGCGAAATGGGCCGCGGTCGACGCCGCGATCAGGAGCAGCGAGCCGGTCACGAAGTGCCGTCGGACGGCACCGAAGACTTGCCGCAAAAACGCTTTCATGAGATGTCCTCCTGCCAATGACTCGTCACCTGCGCTGCGTCGATCAGCAGACTGCGATCTCTGGCACCGGCGCCGTCCTCCCGGCGATCGCTTCGTCGGCCGGCGCGCCGGGTTGCAACGTTGCCGCCAGGTGTGCGGCGAGTCGCCTGGCCAGCGCGATCAGGATGACGGCCGGGGTGATGGTCACGTCGGGCATGACGGACTGGTCGCAGACGTAGAGGCCGTCGATCGAAGTCTGCAGTTCGCAGTCGAGGTGCTCGCCGATCCACAGCACGCCGCCCGGCGTCCCTGCGACGGACTTGGAGCGGAAAAGATTCGTCGCACCGGCGTTGATCAGGATGCGCCTGGCGAGCGCCTCCGCGGCCTCCAGCTTCGCCGTCTCCTGCGTCGTGAGCTGTTTGCGGTAGCTGCCGTCCTGGCGGACCACGCCGCCGAGCTCGTCGTTGAGCGCGACGCCGACCGCCACCGTCGTGGCGTGCGCGAAGAGCCGGCCGAATCTGGCGTTCGAGAGCATGAAGAGCTTGAACAGCGACGACGCCATCGCCCCGTCGCCCAAGGTCACGCCGTTGCCGAGATCGCATTCCGTCAGGCCGAGGAAGCCGTCGCGCCCTTCGAGGCCGGCGATCGTGCCGAACACCATGAACGCCGGCTTGCAGAAGAAGCCGCGGCTGCCGACGTTGTCGATGCCGGCATCGATCAGCAGCTTCGGCGTGGCCGGCGAACCGGCGGCCAGCACGATCCGGCGGCCGTAGGCCCGGCAGGTCCGCGATCCGAACACGGCGCGCCGCTGCCGGTATTCGACGCCCACCGCGCGGCCGCCTTCAACGAGCACCTTGCTCACCGTGGCCTGGGCGACGAGTTCGGCACCGTCGCGCGTCGCCTGCTCGATGAACTCCCGGGCTTTCCACTTCGCTTCGTAGGCATAGCGGCCCTGCTCGCACTTCGAGATGTCGATCAGCATCCGGTGCGTCTTCATCGGGTGGCCCAGCTGCTTGGCGCTGTTGCGGACGGCGATCGACTGCGGCGGCAGGAATTCATCCGGGACCTCGGCGATCGGCAACTCGCCGCACACCTGCTCGACCTCCCGGGTGAGATCGATGCCGAGCCTGGCGTAGGTGTCGGCCGTCGGCAGCTTGCAGATGCCGAAGTAGAGTCCGGTCGATCCGCCGACCGAAACGCCGGTCGTGGCCTTCATGTCGTCGGCCACCGGGAACTCCCGGGCGATCGCGGCGATCCCGGCGACCGTCTCGCTGAGCGCGCCGGCGCCGCCGCGTTCCAGCAGCAGCACCTTGAGTCGCCGCCGCGCGAGTTCGCGCGCCAGCGTGGCGCCGCAGGCCCCCGAGCCGACGATGATGACGTCGTAGTCGCTGTCGGTCACGGCGGTTCTCCTTGTCGTTCTACAGGTCCCTGGACTTGATCCAGGCGATGGTGTCGTGCAGCGTCTCGGCGACCGGCCGGGGCTGCCATCCGAGTTCGGAGCGGATGCGCGCGTCCGAATAGCGATAGGGCTTGCCGACGAGTTCCACCGGCATGCCGGACTTCTCGGCGAGTTCCCGCGCTTCGTCCAGGCTCAGGGCGCGCTCGGGGACCACGATGTCGGGATCGCATTCGCTCAAGGCGCCGAACAGATCGGGGATCCGCGTGCCCGTCACGAGATAGCGGCCCGAGGCCGTGCGGTTCTCGTAGGCGAGAATGTGCGCCTCGGCGACATCGCGGACGTCCACCGCGGCGAGCCCGATCGGCACGCGGAACGGCACCTGGTTGTGGACCACCGCCCCGATGTTGACGGTGCTGGGTGTGTACTTGTAGAAGTTCGGCCCGAGGATGATGCTGGGGCAGAGCGCGACCAGGTCCAGACCGTGTTCCCGCGCATGCGCCCAGGCCGCCTGTTCGCTTTCCAGTTTCGAGCGGCAGTACGGATCGGTGGGGTGGCCCCAGTCTTCCTCGGTCAGCGGATGGTCCTCGCTGCCGCCGAAGCCGACGGCGGCGATGCTGCTCGTCAGCACGACGCGCTCGACGCCGCACTCCTTCGCGAGCCGCAGCACCGTCTGCGCCGCTTCGACGTTGTTCTCGACGATGCCTTCGCCCGAGCCCTGCTCGTCGTAGTGGTAGAGCGCCGCGACCTGGAAGACACCCTCCACGCCGTCCATCGCCTTGCGGACGGCGGCTGCGTCGCGCAGGTCCGCCCGATGCACCTGCACCGGGTAGCCCTCGAAGATGCCGAACGCCTGCGCCTCGTCGGGGTTGCGCACGGTCACCCGGACCTCGTAGCCCCTGTCGTGGAGCGTCTTGGCCAGGGTATTGCCGACATGGCCGTTGCCGCCGGTGACCAGTACTTTCCTAGGCTTCACTGAGATCCTCCAGGACCGCTTCTGCCGGGATGCTCTCGACCACCCGATCCGTTCGGGCCCAACGGCGGTAATCGTGGATGCGCGCCAGGAAGCCGCAGTCGTCACGACCCCAGCGCTCGGCATAGCGATCGAGCAGCTGCGCCCAGTCCGGCAGCGCGATGCCCAGGGTCTGCAGCGCACGCTTGAAGTGGTCCTGCGCGAAGGGGAACAGCACCGCGAAGTAGCCATCCATGACCTTGCGCTTCCGGACCGAGCCTTCGGCGTCGCGCAGCATGCATTCGAGGACGAAGCCATCGACCGGATGGACGGCATAGAGGTACCTGACGAAGTCACGGCATTTCGCCAGGTAGTGCTCGCGCGTCACCGGGTCGAACTGCAGCCCGAGGCGCTGCGCGCGCCGGTACAGGTTCGCGAAGCCCCAGGGCTTCGGGTGCGTCGCGTGGAAGATGCGGTTCCACAGCTCCGGCGCATTGCCGACGCCGACGATCAGGCGGGCCGCGTGGTCGACCGGCACGATGTCGAGCACGTCGGACGAAATCTTCTCGCGGCACCCGATCGCGAGGCGCATCTGCAGCAACCGATGCAGCATGTCGTCGACTTGGCCGAGGCCGCTGCGGCTCGATCCGGACAGCTCGCCGAAACGATAGATCGCGAACGGAACGCCCGCTTCGTGCGCCCGCTGCAGGAAGGTTTCCTGCACCCATTTCGACTGGCCGTAGCCGCCGTAGACCGACAGTCCGTCCGGGAGGAAGGCTTCCCGCTCGAAGACGCGGAATTCGTCGCCGTCCTTCCGGATGCACGCGGCGGTACTCGAGACGAACTGGATCAATTTCATCCGGTGACGGCTCGCCAGGCGCACGATCTCCTTCATCCCGGCGGCCGAATCGCGAAAGCTCGCATAGCCCTCGATGTGGTTGACACGCGCGCCGGCGTGCACGATCTGGTCGGTCTCGCGGCAGCAGGCCTCCCACTCGGCTTCCGCCAGGCCGAGGCGCGGCAGGGTGATGTCGCCGCACAGCACGGACAGGCGCGATTCGTCGAGTGCGAGCTCGTACTTCGCGGCCTGCGTGCGCAGGCGATGCCTGCCGCGCTCCGCATCCGACGCGCGCACGAGGCAGCGAACCCGCACGTCGGGATCCGCCGCGAGATATTCGGCCAGCAGATGGATGCCGAGAAAGCCGCTGGCGCCGGTCAGCAGGACGCAGCGCGCGCGCGCCCGATGCACGGGAGCGACGCCGACGATCCCGGGCAGCACCAGGGGCGATTGCGCATCGCGCGCAGGCAGCGGGATGTCCGACGCCTCGGGCGCTTGTTGCACGGGCGCGCCCGGGCCCGCCGGCTTCCGGGACGCCGAAGCGTCGTCCTCGGAGATCGCCTTGGTGAGGACCATCTTCGAGAAGGCGCCTTCGAATCTCCGCACCAGGGCGTCGGCAAACAGGGCCAGCGTGCGGCACTCGAAGAAGGCGGTCGGCGCGAACGCCGGGTCGAAACGGTCCTTGAGCGCCTGGGTCATCGCGGCCATGTCGAGCGACGTGACGCCGGTTTCCATCAGGGGGGTGTCTTCGTGGAGGTCGTGCACGGAGACGCCCAGCTGGTCGGCGAACATCTGGCGAACGAAGAGCCGCGCCTTCTCCGCCGTGCTCAACGCCGGGCCGCTGCGTGCACCCTGCGCTCCGCCGACGAAGGCGAAGAGATAGCGTTCGAGCGGCTTCACCGCGGCCCCGCGAACGTCGTGGCGCACGGTCGCCGGTGCCGGCAACCCGGCATCCGGCCGCGCTGCGGCTGCGAGCGGCGTTGCCGGTCTGCGGTCGACGATCCAGTGGCGTTCCCGCGCGAAGGGATAGGTCGGCAATGAAATCCTCCGGCCGGACTGGCCGTAATCCAGCCCTTGCCAATCGGCGATCACGCCATCGCTCCAGAGTCGCGCGAGGCGGCGCGGCTCGCGGCTGCGCACGAGCAGGTCGACGAAATCGCGCTTCTCCCGCGCGTTCAGCAGGCCGACCACGCCGTTCGCGTTCTTCACGTCGCCGTGCATCACGTCGTCGGCGATCGCCCCGGCGAGGAAGGCATCGAGCTTGTCTCCCAGGTCGGCCAGGCCGCGGGCGACGATCGCGAGCCGACGGTCGAAGGATTTCCTGCCGAAGGCGAGCGTGAACGCGACATCGTCCGCCTGCGGCGGCGGGGCCGTCGCCTCAGGCGCCAGGGACCGGGCCAGGAAATCGCGCAGGCGGGCGGCCGCTTCCCTCAACTGCTCCTCGGTGCGCGCGGAGAGCGGGAAGATCCTGTCGACGGCTTCCAAACGGTTCTTGGCGTTGTCCGGCGCCGTGTATTCCTCGACGATGACATGCGCATTCGACCCGCCGATGCCGATCGCGCTGACTGCGGCCCGACGCGGATGGCGGACGCCGTCCACTTCCTTGGCCTCCCAGTTCGCCACCGAGTGCTGCACGCGGAACGGCGAGTTCGCGAAGTCGATGTTTTCGTTCAACTCCCGCGAATGCAGCGACGGCACGAGCCGGCGATGCTTCATCTGCAACAGGATCTTCTGCAGGCCGACGATGCCGGACGCCGCCTCGAGGTGACCGATATTGGTCTTGACGGAACCGATGGCGCAGCCCTGCCGGTCGGCGCCATGCTCGGCGAACGCGGCGGCCAGGGCGGCGATCTCGATCGAGTCGCCGAATTCGGTGCCGGTGCCGTGGCCTTCGATGTAGCCGATCGTGCGAGCATCGATGCGCGCCTGCGCCAGGGCCTTCAGCACGAGATCCGTCTGGGTCCTCGGGTTCGGGATCGTATAGGCGCTGGTCCTTCCGCTGTGCGTCGCCACCGCGCTCTTGATCACGCCATGGATCTGGTCCCCCTCCGCGATCGCCTGGGCCAGTGGCTTCAGGAGGAGCGCGCCGACCCCCTCGCCCGACACGTAGCCGTCCGCGTCCTTGCCGTAGGACCGACAGGCGCCGGTCTTGGAAAGCGACCCGCCCGTCGCGTTGATGTCGAACTTGCTCTGGTGCAGGTCCAGCGTCACGCCGCCGGCGATCGCCGCCGTGCACTCGCCGTTGTTGATCGCATCGCAGGCGAGCTTGATCGCGGTCAGGCTGGCCGAGCAGGCGGTATCCAGCGCCAGGCTCGGACCGCAGAGATTCATCCAGTAGGAGACGCGGTTGGCGATGCTCCACTGGAACGAGCTCGGATTGACGTTGTTGCCGGCGATCTTCTCTTCCGCGCCCAGCATCTGGTAGGACGACCACACCACGCCGACGAACACGCCGACCTGGCGATTCGCCTCGTCGCCCAGGATGTCGGGGTAGTAGCCGGCGTCTTCCATCGCCTCGCAGGCGACTTCGAGGAACAGGCGTTCCTGCGGATCCATGATGGCCGCGTCGCGGTCGACGATCCCGAAGAAGCGGGCATCGAACTTGTCGACATCGTCGATGAAGCCACCGCGATAACGCCGGGTGAAGTCGTTGTGGAGGCGCTCGGCGAGGCGTGCCTCGGGAATCTCCTCCACGCAATCGACGCCGCCGAGCAGGTTGTCCCACAGTTCGGACAGATTGCGGGCCTTGGGGTAGCGGCCCGCCATGCCGACGATCGCGATGTCTCGCGGCGCGGGTGCGCCATGACGCTGCGTCGCGGGTTGCGTTGCAGTTGGCGTCGGGACGACCTGCGCTGGCGGCACGCCGTGCGCGTCCGCTGTCGGCGTTCGTCCCACCAGTGGCGCGGACGGGCCGTGATAGCCGACGAGCCGGTATCTCGCATGGATGTCGCCGAACGGCCCGGCCGCCCCCTCCACCGGCTCGATCTCGGGGATGTTCTTCTTGTCGGCGAACGCCGCACCGACGCGGTCGACGATGTCGTCGACCCGCTCCGCGCCGAGTCCGATCGGCACCGCGAATCGAACGAGACCGTTGAGGGCACTGTCCTTCTGCATGCCGGCGTTGTGCGCGCCCGCGCGGATGCCGGTGGCGAGATAGAGCCACGCGACGAAGGAAGCGACCGGGTGCCGCAACGACGCGAACGCCGGGATCCGCTTCACGTCGACCAGGATGCAGTGCCCGCCGGCCGGCTTCACCACGGGAACGCCGTGCTGCGCGAAGCCTTGCCAGATGCGTCCCACCGCCTGGCGCCGGAAGCGCGACTGCGCCTCGAGGTGGGCCCTGTCCTGCAACGACAGCGCCAGCAGCTTCCGGTCGATCGCGCCGAGCGCGCAGGCGTCCTCGACGACCGCCTGCTGCAGCGTGTGGAACAGCGTGGTGTCGTTCGTCGCGATCAACCCACCGGCCGGCACGCAGAAGTCCTTGGCCAGGCTCACGACGACCGCGTCCGCCTGTCCGAGGAGCGCACGCCCAACCTGCCACAGCGACTGCCCTGCGTAATCCGCCTCGTGCTCGATCAGGAACTGCGCGTTCTCGAGGAGGCGGGTGGCATCGAGCACGAGGGCGATGCGATGCCGATCGAGCAGGGCGCGCACGGCCCGCAGATGAGCGATCGACACCGGATGTCCCCCGGCGGCGTTGTTGCAGGTCTCGATGCAGACGAAGGGGACCGCCGCCGCGTCGCGGTCGAGCAGGGCCTGCAGCGCCGCGAGGTCGAGGTTGCCCTTGTACGGCTCGAGCGAATCCACACGGAAGACATCCGGGTGCGGGAGTTCGCGCGGGGAGAAGCCCTTGTCGATCTGGTGGAAGATGGTCGTCGGGAACAGCAGGTTCTGCGGCACGACGCCCTGGCGCGGCCACGCCTTGCAGAACACGCCCTCCGCGGCGCGCCCGGAGGTCGTGAGCACGAAATGCCTGAACGGGAAGATCGCGCGCAACGCGTCCTGGAGATCCGCCGGCTCTTGCAGCCGTGCGTGGAGATACCGCTTCTGGTTCTCGATGGCGGGCAGGTGCAGCTGGGCCCACGAATCCGTCTTCAGGTCGATCTCGACCAGATCATGGCGAAGGTTCAGCGGATTGAAGCCGGCGAGCGCCAACGCGAAAGACCGCTCTTCACCCTCGATGCCGACGATCGCATCGCCGGCCGCGGGCCGAGCGACATTGCCGAACTCCACGCCGGCCGAGGCAGGCTTGCCGAAGTTGTAATTCTCTTCGTCCGACGTCTGCATCCGCAGCGGATCGGCGATCATCATGATGACGTCGACCACGCTGTTCGGATTGCCGCGGCCGGCCGGGCGACACAGGTAGATCGTCCTGTTCTCCGGCCGGAACTTGTTCTTGAATTGCAGATTGCCTTCGTCGTTGAAGATGTTCTGCATCCTCAAGTCGTCGAGGATCCTCTCGACCTCCGGATCGGCATTCGACGAGGCTTCGAGCTTGCAGCCGTAGGTCCCGCCCATGCTCAGGACATTGCGGCCTTCGGCGACGAGCACCCGGATGATGTTGACGATCGCGTACTCGAGCCCGCCGAGCGGCATGTCCTTGGCATAGAACTCGAGGTCCATCAGGTAGCCGTCGAGCTCGGCACAGAGCGGCGAAATCAGGATGACGTTCTGCAGCACGTCATCGAGATAGGTGAGAAAGATGCGATGGTCCGGGTTCAGCGTCCCCGCGACGATCTCGTCCTTCACGATGTGGATCAGCGGATTGACCATGGTGCGGCCGGCGCACCACCGGTCGATCACCTGCGCGATCATCCCGCTCGTCGCGGCATCGCTCCCGCATCGGAATTCCACGGTGAGGGCGTGTCCGGCCTTCTCGAACTTCGACACCTGATAGCGCAGGCGTCGCATGGCCGGGCCGTCCAGCGTGAACGTCTGCAGGTTCAGGACGCGCTGCAGAACGCCGAAGGGCGTCGACGAGAAGCGCACGTCCTCGACCATTTCCAGTTCATCCGCCGCCAGCAGGTTCAGCTCGAGGCCGAGCTTCTCGCAATGCGCGTGGAGCTCTCGCGCGACGCTCGCAAAGTAATCCGTCGGGCCGGTGTAGGTGTAGGCGACGATGACGTTCCTGCAGCGCGCGTAGTGGAAGAACCCCTTGCGCTCGCTGCCGATGAAAAGATTGGGTGCGATGCAACGTGCGCCGCGCGACACCGAGCCATCGTTCTTGTAGCGATCGAAGACGCCCTTCACCACCTGGCCGAGCGCAGGGTCTGCCCATGCGTCTTTCTCGAGCACCAGGAGCGGCTGTGCGCTGGCCACGGGTTGCGCTGCGGGCGGCTGGACGGCGCCGGCGGTCGCCGACCCGTTCGTCCCGATTGCCTGCTGTGGCCGGGTCGCCGGCCGGCCGAGCGCGAGCTTCGCTGACAGCGTCCCGGCATGCTTGTCGATGAAGTACCGCGCCAGATCGTTGACGTTGAAGTTCTCGAACAGCAACGTCTTGGGCAGTGTGCCGAAGTCGGCCTCGAGTGCCTTGATGATCTTCAGCACGCGGAAGGAATCGATGCCGAGCTCGCCGAAAGGCGCAAAGGAATCGAAGTTCGCGTCGAGCGAACCCGAAGCTTCCGCAATCAGGGACTTCAGATGGCTCTCCGCGAAAGCCGAAAGCTGTTCCTGGTCGATCATCTGGTGGTCTCGCGGCGAATGGATGAGAGTGGCGATTCGTGGTTGCGAGTGAGTCCGCGGCGCCCGCGGGACTTGCATCGTCAATCGCGGCAAGCTTCGCCGCCCGATGTCATCTCATCGGCGACAGGCGGAAGAAGGAGCGAAGCAACTGTATGGCGACACTCGGTGTACGAGTACTACACGAACGTGTAGCTTTTCCGTCCGGGACTGCGCCGTGATCATCGGACTCACCCCATTGCCATGACGGCGCTCGGCCGCGGCGCATGCGAGTCATCACGGACAATTCCCCGCAGTCCATCGATCCCCGCCGCATCGAGGTCTGGCTCGCCTTCTACGACGAGCTCGAGGACGAGCGGCTGTCGACGATGGCGGAACTCCTGAGCAGCCCCGAGCGCGCGCAGCAGCGGCGCTTTCATTTCGCCGACGACCGCAAGCGCTACCTGGTGACGCGGGCGATGGTGCGCAGCGTGCTGTCACGCTACGCCCCAGTCGCCCCCACCGACTGGACTTTTCGCGAGAATGCCTATGGACGGCCGGCCATTGGGCACGATCACGAAGTAGCGGCCGGCCTGCAGTTCAACATCTCGCATGCGCGTGGCCTGATCGCGCTGGCGGTCCGGCGTCATGGCGGGTTGGGCATCGACGTCGAGAATCTCGTGCATCGACCCGTATCGACGGCGATTGCCGACCGCTTCTTTTCTCCTGCCGAAGCCGTCGAACTGGCCAGCGTGCCGGTCGAGCACCGCCCGGATCGCTTCTTCGAATACTGGACGCTCAAGGAGTCCTACATCAAGGCGCGCGCCATGGGCCTGTCGTTGCCGCTCGACAAGTTCGGCTTTCGGTTGGTCCAGCGTGGAATCCGCTTGCAGATCGATGCGTCGCTGCACGACGATCCGCAGCGCTGGAGCTTCTTTCAGTATCGACCGACCTGCGACCATCTGCTGGCGCTCTGCATCGAGCGGTGCACCGGCTCGCCACCGATCGTGGCCCTTCGGAAGATGACGCCTGCCGGGGGCTACGAACGCTTCGACACCCCGTTGCTGAAGTCGTCCGCCTTCGCTTGACGGTCGTCAGACCATCGCCAGCAAGGTCTCCAGGTTCCGCAGATCCTGGCCATAGGGCGTCAGGATCGCGTGCGTGGAGGACTTTGTCGCCGGCGGCAGCGCGTATTTCGCGAACGTCGCCAGCGTGCCCGAGGGACCGACGTCGACGTAGCGATTCGGGCCCTGGCGCTCGAGATCGAGGATCGTGTCGCGGAACCGGACCGGATGGCGCACGACGCGCCAGAAGTGATCGGCCTGCAACTCCGCCACGCTGCCACCGTGTTCGCAGCAAGCGAGCGGCAGGGCTCCCGGGCCGGTTCGCAGTGACGACATCGCCGCCGTCAGCGGCTCGCGCAGTCGGTCGATCCAGCGGGAATGGAAGGCGAACCGTACCGGCAGTCGCTGGAAGACGATGCCGCGTTGCTTCAGGGTCGACTCGATCGCATCGAGTTCGCGCGCGGGCGACGACACGACGAAATGCCGGTCGAAATTGATGCCCGCGATGTCGCTGCGCTCTCCCAGCCCGCTTTCCTCGTGCAAGGACGGGTGGGCCATGATCGCGATCATGCCGCCCGGCTCGCCCGTCGTCTCGAACGCCGCGGCTTGCGCGAGCACGGCGGCCATCGCGTCTTCCGGCTCGATGAAGCCGGCGATCGCCGCCGCCGCGAACGTGCCGAGGCTCGCCCCGAGCGTGACGTCCGGCTCGACACCCGCTTCGATCAGGCAGCGCGCGAGTGCGTACTCGACCATGAAGATCGCCGGATGCGTCAACCCGAGGCGATCGAAGACATCCGCCTTGGCGCCGGACCGGACGGCCTCGATCACCCGCTGCCCGGAGATGCCGAAGGCGAGGTCGTCCAGGCTGTCCATCCAGCGCCGGAACGAGGCATTGCCCTCGTAGAGCTGCCGGCCCATCTGGTGATATTGAGACCCCTGTCCGGAAAACATGAAGAC
>CAZZWY010000016.1:0-20238 GCA_964657785.1 uncultured Acetobacteraceae bacterium | reverse complement strand
AGAGCATCGCGGTATTCGAAAGGTAGCGATAAAAAAAAGGAGCCCCGCGGGGCTCCTCGCTATTCATCGGTTCGGCCAACGGTCTCAATCACTGCTGTTCGCGAACCCCAGGATCGCCAGCAGCGACTGGAAGATGTTGTACAGGTCGAGATAGATGCTCAGCGTGGCGCTGATGTAGTTCGTTTCGATCCCTTCGCGCACCCGCTTCAGGTCATAGATGATGAATGCCGAGAAGATGCCGATCGCGAGAACCGAGACCGTGATCATCAACGCACTCGACAGAATGAACAGGTTGGCGAGGCCTGCCACGATCAGCATGATCAGGCCGACGAACAGGAACTTGCCCATCGACGACAGATCGCGCTTGATCACGGTCGACATCGTCGCCATGCCCAGGAAGATGACCCCGGTTCCCGCGAACGCCGTCATTACCACGCCGGCTCCGTTGGCCTGGCCGAGCACCACGCCGATCAGTCGCGACAGCATCAGGCCCATGAAGAACGTGAAGCCCAGCAGAATCGGCACGCCGGCCGCGGAGTTCTTCGTCCGTTCGATCGCGAAGATGAAGCCGAACAAGCCCGCGAGAAACACGACGCCGCTCATGCCCGGCCCGAGCGTGCGAAGAATGCCGCTGGTGACACCGAGCCAGGCGCCGATGACCGTCGGCACCATCGACAGCGCCAGCAGCCAGTAGGTGTTGCGCAGGACGCGGTTGCGTTCCTCGACCGAGCTGACCGCACCGCCGTAGCCGGTGTAGGCAGATTGAAGGGGTTGGTTCATGAAGGCCTCCTTGAGATGGGTTGACGCGTTTTGATCGACGCGCTTGGAAATCACCAGGCAGCGCCAGCACCGCGATTCACAGTGTTGTGACTCCTGCGAAGGATTCTAGTTCCCGTCGTCGCAAACGAGGCGAGGGTGTTGGAGCCGAGCGATGTAGGGCTTCACTTACAGTCGGATCTGCGGGCAGTCGCCCCCGATTCAACGCCAACCAGAAAGCCGAATCATGAAATCCAAGCCGCTGCTTTCCCTCGAGGACTGCAAGTCGATCGCTGCCGCCGCCGAAACCGAAGCGAAGGCCAATGGCTGGGCGGTCACGATCGCGATCGTCGACGACGGCGGTCATGCGCTCTGGCTGCAGCGGCTGGACGGCGCGGCGCCCATCTCCGCCCACGTCGCCGCGGCAAAAGCGAGAACGTCGGCGGTCGGACGCCGCGAGAGCCGGGACTACGAAGAGATGATCAACAAGGGCCGGACCGCCTTCTTGAGCGTGCCGGCCGTCGACGGGCTGCTCGAGGGCGGTGTGCCGATCCTGGCGGAGGGGCATTGCATCGGTGCGGTCGGCGTCAGCGGTGTGAAGCCGGCCGAGGACGCCCAGGTCGCGAAGGCGGGCATCGCGGCCCTCGGCCTATAATTAGGCATTCGTTCACACTCACCCGCCCTAGCGATTCGCGCTCCTCCGGGTAAGCCTGCGACGGTTTCCCGGGTTGCTGTCGTCGGTCCCAGGCTCGCGCCGTCCTGCGACGAGGCCGGTCCACGCATCGAGTTGCCGGGCGCGCACTCTTGGAGCCCCCGGTGCCGCCGCAACTGCTTCCTTCCCAAACCCAGGCCATCCTGGCACTCGCAGACGGCACCGTGTTGCACGGCATCTCGATCGGCGCCTCCGGCCACACCGTCGGCGAAGTGGTGTTCAACACCTCGATGACCGGGTACCAGGAAATCCTCACCGACCCGAGCTATTGCCGTCAGATCGTCACCCTGACCTATCCGCACATCGGCAACTACGGCATCAGCACCGAAGACGCCGAAGCGCGCAAGGTGTTCGCCGCCGGACTCGTCATCAAGGATCTGCCGCTGCTGGCGTCCAACTTCCGAAGCCGCCTGACGCTTGCCGACTATCTTCGCCGCGAAGGCACGGTTGCGATCGCCAACCTCGACACCCGCCGCCTGACCCGTCACCTGCGCAACGCCGGCGCTCAGAACGGCTGCATCGCCACGCTCGGTGCGGGCGAGACGCTGACCGACGCCCACGTCGAACGGGCGATCTCCCGCGCCCAATCCGCGCCGGACATGAACGGCCTGGATCTGGCCAAGGTGGTCAGCGACACCGAACCCTACGAATGGACCGAATCCGAGTGGACGCTCGAGAACGGTTTCTCGACCGTCACCGATCCGAAGTTCCACGTCGTCGCCTACGACTACGGCGTCAAGCGCAACATCTTGCGCATGCTCGCGAGCCGCGGCTGCCGCGTGACGGTGGTGCCGGCGCAGATGCCTGCCGCCGAAGTGCTCGCCTATCGGCCCGACGGCATCTTCCTCAGCAACGGACCGGGCGATCCGGAGCCTTGCGACTACGCGATCGACGCGACGCGGCAGCTCATCGAGACCGGCATCCCGGTCTTCGGAATCTGCCTCGGGCACCAGATCATGGCGCTCGCTTCCGGTGCCAAGACCTTCAAGATGAAGTTCGGCCACCACGGCGCGAACCACCCGGTGAAGGATCTCGACGACGGCCGGGTCAGCATCACGAGCCAGAACCACGGCTTCGCCGTCGACGAATCGACCCTGCCCGCGACCTTGCGCGCCACCCACGTCTCGCTTTTCGACGGCACGCTGCAGGGCCTGGCCCGCACCGACCGGCCGGCGTTCTGCTTCCAGGGCCACCCCGAGGCGTCGCCCGGCCCGCACGACATCGGCTACCTGTTCGACCGCTTCACCGCGCTCATGACCGACACGAAGAACGCGGAGAGAACGAATGCCTAAGCGCAGCGACCTGAAGACGATCCTCATCATCGGCGCCGGCCCGATCATCATCGGCCAGGCCTGCGAGTTCGACTACTCCGGCGCCCAGGCCTGCAAGGCATTGCGCGAGGAAGGCTTCAAGGTCGTCCTCGTCAACAGCAACCCGGCGACGATCATGACCGACCCGGAGATGGCCGATGTGACCTACATCGAACCCATCACCTGGCAGGTCGTCGAACGCATCATCGCCAAGGAGCGGCCCGACGCGGTGCTGCCGACGATGGGCGGGCAGACCGCGCTCAACTGCGCGCTCGACCTCCACAAGAACGGCGTGCTCGCCAAGTACGGCGTCGAGATGATCGGCGCCAACGAACACGCGATCGAGAAGGCCGAGGACCGCCTGAAGTTCAAGGACGCGATGACCTCCATCGGCCTCGGCTCCGCGCGGTCGGGCATCGCCCACTCGATGGACGACGCGCTCGCGGTGCAAAAGCAGATCCGGGCGCAGACCGGAGGCAACGGCTTTCCGATGGTCGTCCGGCCGAGCTTCACGCTCGGCGGCACTGGCGGCGGCATCGCCTACAACCCGGCCGAGTTCGAGGAGATCTGCAAGCGCGGGCTCGATCTTTCGCCGACGAAGGAACTGCTGATCGAGGAGTCGCTGATCGGCTGGAAAGAGTACGAGATGGAGGTTGTGCGCGACCGTGCCGACAACTGCATCATCGTCTGCTCGATCGAGAACCTCGATCCGATGGGCATCCACACCGGCGACTCGATCACCGTCGCGCCGGCGCAGACGCTCTCCGACCGCGAATACCAGCTGCTGCGCAACGCCTCGATCGCGATCCTGCGCGAGATCGGCGTCGACACCGGCGGCTCGAACGTGCAGTTCTCGATCAACCCGAGGGACGGCCGGATGGTCGTGATCGAGATGAACCCGCGGGTCTCGCGCTCGTCGGCGCTGGCGTCGAAGGCGACCGGTTTTCCGATTGCCAAGGTCGCGGCCAAGCTCGCCGTCGGCTACACGCTCGACGAGCTTCGCAACGACATCACCGGCGGCGCGACGCCGGTGTCGTTCGAGCCGTCGATCGACTACGTCGTCACCAAGATCCCGCGCTTCGCCTTCGAGAAGTTTCCCGCCGCCGACTCGCGCCTGACGACGCAGATGAAGTCGGTCGGCGAGGTGATGGCGATGGGTCGCACCTTCCAGGAGAGTTTCCAGAAGGCGCTGCGCGGGCTGGAGACCGGCATCGACGGGCTGACCGAGCGCAGCACCGATCGAGAAGAGATCGTGCAGGAAATCGGCGAGGCCGGCCCCGAGCGCATTCTGTTCGTCGCGGACGCCTTTCGCGTGGGGCTGAGTCTGAACGAGGTCTTCGAGGAAACGTCGATCGACCCCTGGTTCCTGGCGCAGATCGAGCAGCTGGTGCAGCACGAGCAGGCGCTCGCTGGCCGCACCCTCGCGGATCTGTCGAAGGAAGAGCTTCGCTTCCTCAAGACGAAGGGCTTCTCCGATCGGCGACTCGCCGTCTTGCTCGGCACGACTCAGCACGAGGTGCGCCGGGCGCGTCATCTGCACGGCGTGCGCCCGGTCTACAAGCGCGTCGACACCTGCGCCGCGGAGTTCGCGACGCAGACCGCCTACATGTACTCGACCTACGACGAGGAGTGCGAGTCCGCGCCGACGGATCGCAAGAAGATCATGGTCCTCGGCGGCGGCCCGAACCGGATCGGACAGGGCATCGAATTCGACTACTGCTGCGTCCATGCCGCACTCGCGATGCGCGAAGACGGCTACGAGACCATCATGGTCAACTGCAATCCCGAGACGGTGTCGACCGACTACGACACCTCCGACCGCCTCTATTTCGAGCCGGTCACGCTCGAGGACGTGCTCGAGATCGTCGACAAGGAAAAGCCGCACGGCGTGATCGTGCAGTACGGCGGCCAGACGCCGCTGAAGCTCGCGCTCGAGCTCGCCCGCGCGGGAGTGCCGATCGTCGGCACCAGCCCGGACAGCATCGACATCGCCGAAGACCGCGAGCGCTTCCAGAAGCTGCTCCAGGACATCGGCCTGCGCCAGCCGCCGAATCGCACGGCGCGCACCGAGGAAGCCGCCCTCGAGCTTGCCCGCGAGATCGGCTACCCGCTGGTGGTCCGCCCGAGCTACGTGCTCGGCGGCCGGGCGATGGAGATCGTCCATGGCGACAAGGATCTGGAGCGCTACATGCGCGAGGCGGTGCGCGTCAGCGAGAAATCCCCGGTGCTGCTCGACCGCTTCCTCGACGACGCGATCGAGGTCGACGTCGACTGCATCGCCGACGGCGGCGACGGCCCGGAGAGCGTGATGATCGGCGGCATCATGGAGCACGTCGAGCAGGCGGGCATCCATTCCGGCGATTCGGCGTGTTCGCTGCCGCCGTACTCGTTGCCGAAACCGCTGCAGGACGAGTTGCGGCGCCAGACGGTGCTGATGGCACGTGCGCTGAAGGTGGTCGGCCTGATGAACGTCCAGTTCGCGATCCAGGGCTTGACCGGCGACAGCGCCCAGGGCGCGGTCGTCTATGTGCTCGAAGTCAATCCGCGCGCCTCGCGGACCGTGCCGTTCGTCTCCAAAGCGACGGGCCAGCCGCTCGCCAAGATTGCCGCCCGCTGCATGGTCGGCCAGCCGCTCGTGCGCCAGAAGAACCGCGACGGATCGGCGCCGCGGGAGGTGATCCCCCCGTATTTTTCGGTCAAGGAAGCGGTGTTCCCGTTCAACAAGTTTCCGGGTGTCGACCCGATCCTCGGCCCGGAGATGCGCTCGACGGGCGAAGTGATGGGCGCCGGCCGCACCTTCGGGGAAGCGATGCTGAAGAGCCAGCTCGGCGCGGGTTCGAGACTGCCGCGCCAGGGCACCGTTTGCATCACCGTGAAGAGCGGCGACAAGCCTCGCGCCGTCGATGTCGCACGGGATCTGCACACCCTCGGCTTCGCGCTCGTCGCGACCCGCGGCACGGCAGCGGCGATCGGGGCGGCCGGCATTCCGGTCCGGGCCGTGAACAAGGTCAAGGACGGTCGACCGCACATCGTGGACATGCTCAAGGCCGGCGAGATCCAGCTCGTCTTCACGACCGTCGACGAGACGCGCACCGCGATCGCCGATTCGCGCCACATCCGGCAGGCGGCACTCGCGAACCGGGTGACCTACTACACGAGCATGGCCGGCTGCGAGGCGGCCGTCGAGGGCATGAAGCACCAGGACGACCTCGTCGTCGTGTCGCTTCAGGAACTCCACACCGAGCTGACGGCCGCCCTGCCGACTTAAAATAGTGGCTCTCTTGCCGCCGCCGGCTCACCCCGGCGGCGGCGTCATTTTTGCCCCGAGGTTTTTCATGATCACCATTCCCATCACCACCCGCGGTGCCGAAAAGCTCAAGGAAGAATTGACCCGCCTCAAGACGGTCGAGCGGCATTCGGTGATCGAGGCAATCGCCGAAGCGCGCGCGCAGGGCGATCTCTCCGAAAATGCCGAATACGAAGCGGCGAAGGACAAGCAGGGCTTCATCGAGGGCCGGATCCTGGAGATCGAAGGCAAGCTCGCGGCCGCGCAGATCATCGACCCGGCGACCTTGAACGCCGACGGCCGGGTCGTCTTCGGCTCGACCGTCGACCTCGAGGACGAGGACAGCGGCGCCAAGGTCACCTACCAGATCGTCGGCGACGACGAGGCCGACCTGAAGCTCGGCATGGTCTCGATCGGTTCGCCGATCGCGCGGGCCCTCATCGGCAAGGTCAGCGGCGACGTCGCCGAGGTTCAAGCGCCAGCCGGCGTGCGGCATTACGAGATCATCGAGGTCCGCTACGCCTGATGATGAGCGCGCGACGCGCCGCCTGCTGGCTGGCCGGTGTCTGGGCGGGCGTGCTTGCCGGGGTGGCCGCGCTGGCAGCGCCCGACGCCTTCGCGACGCTGGCCGCCGCCGACGCCGGGCGTTTCGTCTCCCGCCTGTTCGCGCAGGAGGCGTCTCTCAGTGTCGTGGTCGCCGCGCTGCTGCTGATGCTGGAGCGGCGACGCGTTCGAGGAAGCGCCGAGCCGGGGACCCGTTCGGCGATGAACCTCGAGGTGGGCCTGGTACTCGGCGCGCTGTTCTGCACCGTGGCCGGCTACTACGCGTTGCAGCCGCTGATGGAGCTCGCGAAGGCGGGGCAGGGCCGATGGTCGTTCGGCGCGCTGCATGCCGTCT
The DNA here is from genome assembly GCA_964657785.1 of uncultured Acetobacteraceae bacterium. Lineage (GTDB taxonomy): Bacteria > Pseudomonadota > Gammaproteobacteria > Burkholderiales > Burkholderiaceae_C > LMDS01. The sequence continues at coordinate 13,276 of CAZZWY010000016.1, read as the reverse complement.
CGGGCAGCCTTTTCGTCGTCAAAGGCCTGCTGGTGGCGGTTCTTGCCTGGCGGCTCGCGCCGCGCTGACGAATCCGCCGCGCGACTGACGCGCGGCTCAGTCGTGTTGCGACTTCTTCACGCTGGTCACCCGCTTCTTGGCCCGTTTCAGCTCGCCGCCGGCCGCAATCCGCATATTACCCAGCACCGTGATCTTCTTGACCTGCGCGCGGTGGTTGCCGCTCTTCGAAAACTTCAGGATCTTGACGATCTTCGGACCGGCGCCGCGGCCGTCGCGCTCGGCCTTTTCCTTCTCCGGCAGTGGGCGCCACAGCACCAGCAGCTTGCCGATGTGCTGGATCGGCGCGGCGCCGAGCTGGTCGGCGAGGTCAACAAGCATCGCCTCCCGGGTCGCGCGCTCGTCGGAGAAGACGCGGATCTTGATCAGGCCGTGGGCGCCGAGCGCCATGTCGATTTCCTTGCGCACGGCGGGTGTCAGCCCCTCTCCGCCGATCATGACGACCGGATCGAGGTGATGCGCTTCGGAGCGCTGGGCTTTTCGCTGAGCGGGGGTGAGTTGGATCGCGGTCATCGACCTATTATCCCTGCGCGATGAAAACGCAGACCAAGAGCAAGAAAGTCAACAAGGCCTGGCTTCACGACCACGTCCACGACACCTACGTGAAGCTGGCCCGCAAGGACGGCTACCGAGCGCGCGCCGCCTATAAATTGAAGGAGATCGACGAGGAACTGCACCTGATCCGTCCGGGCCAGGTCGTCGTGGATCTGGGGGCCGCGCCTGGCGCGTGGAGCCAATACGTGCGGCGCAGGTTCGCGCCCAGGGATGCGGGAGCCGGAGGCGCGGCGATCGGCGCGCTCAACGGAACCATCATCGCGCTCGATCTGCTCGAGTTCGAACCGATCGAGGGTGTCACGTTCCTGCAGGGCGACTTTCGCGAAGACTCGGTGTTGTCGCGCCTCGAGGAAGCTCTCGCCGGCCGCCCGGTCGACGTGGTCGTCTCCGACATGGCACCGAACCTGTCCGGCATCGCCGCCTCGGACGCGGCGAGGGTCGGCCATCTCGTCGAGCTGGCCATCGAGTTCGCACAGCGGCACCTGCGGCCGCAAGGGGCGCTCGTCTGCAAGGCGTTTCACGGCAGCGGCTATGCCGAGGCGGCGGCGCTCTTCAAGGAAACGTTCAAGGTCTTCAAGGCGCTCAAACCGAAGGCGTCGCGAGACAAGTCCTCGGAAACGTTTCTCATCGGCATCGGTCTGAAAGCACCTTCGGTGCGCGAAACTGCGCCCTGAAATGTGCACCGATCCCGGCGTACTCGCCATACACGCTGCAAATCGACGGGAATTCGGGCAGCGGCCCGGGGGTTGCGTGAACTAAAATGAGCCGCACATGCCAAAGACGTGCGGCGGCTTGCGCCCTGCGGTCTGTGGTGGTGCCGGAAATGGAGTTGCGGTGAACAATCAATGGTTTTCTAAGGTGGCCGTCTGGCTGGTGATCGCGCTGGTGCTGTTCACCGTCTTCAAGCAGTTCGACCGGAGTGCGACCCAGAGCGGGATGATGGGTTACTCCGAGTTCCTCGACGAGGTGCAGGCCAAGCACATCCGGTCCGCCCAGATCCAGGAAGGTCAAAGTGGCAGCGAGATCAAGGCCCGGACCACCGACGACAAGGAAATCCGCACCCTGGCACCGTTCGGTGACCGCGGTCTCTACGGCGACCTGCGCAACAGCGGCGTGAAGTTCGACGTCAAGGCCCGCGAGGAGCCTTCGTTCCTGCTCAACCTGCTCGCATCCTGGGGTCCGATCCTGCTGCTCATCGGCGTCTGGGTCTACTTCATGCGACAGATGCAGGGAGGCGGCAAGGGCGGGGCGTTCAGCTTCGGCAAGAGCAAGGCCCGCATGCTCGATGAGGCCAACAACACCACCACCTTCGCCGACGTCGCCGGCTGCGATGAAGCCAAGGAAGAGGTCAAGGAACTCGTCGATTTCCTGAAGGATCCGCAGAAGTTTCAGAAGCTGGGCGGCCGCATCCCGCGCGGCGTGCTCCTGGTCGGGCCCCCCGGCACCGGCAAGACGCTGCTTGCCAAGGCAATTGCCGGTGAGGCGAAGGTGCCGTTTTTCAGCATCTCCGGTTCCGATTTCGTCGAGATGTTCGTCGGCGTCGGCGCAGCACGCGTTCGCGACATGTTCGAGCAGGCGAAGAAGAGTGCGCCTTGCATCATCTTCGTCGATGAAATCGACGCGGTCGGCCGCCATCGTGGCGCCGGTCTCGGCGGCGGCAACGACGAGCGCGAGCAGACGCTCAACCAGATGCTGGTGGAGATGGACGGCTTCGAGACCAATCTCGGCGTGATCGTGATGGCCGCGACCAACCGCCCGGACATCCTCGATCCCGCGCTGCTGCGCCCGGGCCGTTTCGACCGCCAGGTCTACGTGACGCTGCCCGACGTGCGCGGCCGCGAGCAGATCCTGAACGTCCACATGCGCAAGGTCCCGGTCGGCCAGGACATCCGTGCCGACATCCTCGCACGCGGCACGCCGGGCTTCTCGGGCGCCGATCTCGCCAACCTGGTCAACGAAGCGGCGCTCTTCGCGGCGCGGCGCAGCGGCCGGGTCGTCGAGATGAACGACTTCGAGAAAGCCAAGGACAAGATCATGATGGGCCCCGAGCGGAAGTCCATGATCATGGCCGAGGACGAACGGCGGAACACCGCCTATCACGAGTCGGGGCACGCGCTTGTTGCCCGGCTCATGCCGAAGGCCGATCCCGTCCACAAGGTCACGGTGATTCCCCGCGGCCGGGCGCTCGGGGTGACGATGCAGTTGCCCGAGGGCGATCGTTACAGCACCGACAAGATCCGGATGTTGACGACGATCTCGATCCTCTTCGGGGGGCGGATCGCCGAGGAAGTCTTCATGGGCGAAATGTCGACCGGTGCCAGCAACGACTTCGAACGCGCCACGCACATCGCCCGGGACATGGTCACCCGTTACGGCATGACCGACGCGCTCGGCGTGATGGTCTACGCGGAAAACGAAGGCGAGGTCTTCCTCGGGCGTTCGGTCACGAAGACGACGACGATGAGCGAGCAGACGATGCAGGCGGTCGACAGTGAGATTCGCCGCATCATCGACGAGCAATACGGCATCGCGCGCAAGCTCATCGAAGACAACAAGGACAAGATGCACGCCTTGGCCGGCGCGCTGCTCGAGTGGGAAACGATCGACACCGAGCAGATCGACGACATCATGGAAGGGCGCCCGCCGCGCCCGCCGAAAGACTGGACGACGCCGGCGCCAAAGGGCCCGCTGACGCCGCCGCCCGTGACGCCGGGCAGCGCGCCGGCGGTGGTCTGATCCACCGCACCGGGCGACCGCAGTGATCGATGACGGGGCTACGGCCCCGTTTTCCGTTTCTCGGCAAGCAGCTTCTGGGGGTGGCGGTTCTCTGGATGTGACTTCTCCGGGTCTCACCTCTCTGCATCTCACTTCTCTGGATCCCGCCTCTCAGCCTCCCACCTCTCTGGATGCCACTGCGTGGAGTGCTCCCTCCACGGATGCGAATTCTCGGTGGATCGCCGGTCGCTTCGTCCTCGATCTGACGACGCCCCGGTCAATCTCACCCCGGATTCGTTTTCGGACGGCGGCGCGCATGCGGACGCGGGTGCCGCGCTGGCGTTTTGCGAGCGCCTGGTCAAAGACGGCGCCGATCTGCTCGACCTCGGCGCGGAATCGAGCCGGCCCGGCGCGCCGGCGCTGTCACTCGCCGAGGAACTCGACCGCCTCCTTCCGGTGCTTCGCGGCGCACTCCGACTGGGTTGCCCGATCTCGGTCGACACGTACAAGGCCGAGGTCATGCGGCACGTGCTCGACGAGGGCGCCGACGTGCTGAACGACATCCTCGCCCTGCGCGGCGCGGGCGCGCTCGACGTGGCGGCCGGGCACCCGACGTGCGGCGTGTGTCTGATGCACATGCAGGGTCGCCCCGAATCGATGCAGGTGGAGCCCCGCTACGACGAGGTGGTCGGCGAGGTCGCTGCCTTCCTTGCCGAGCGGGGGCGAGCGCTGCGCGAGCGCGGCGTGTCCGCCGAGCGCATCGTGTTCGACCCGGGCATCGGCTTCGGCAAGGGCGTCGAGCACAACCTGGCGTTACTGCGTCGCCAGCCCGAATTGCTGTCCCTCGGGCGCCCGCTGCTGGTCGGCTGGTCCCGCAAATCGACGCTCGGCGTCCTCACCGGCCGACCGGTCGACGGCCGGCAAAGCGCGAGCACGGCAGCCGCCCTCGCGGCGGTGCAGCTCGGCGCCAGGGTCGTTCGTGTGCACGATGTGGCGGCAACCGTGGATGCGCTGCGGGTCTGGCGGGCGGCCGGCCTCTGCGACTGATAATCGCGCCGAGGAGATTCTTGGCCGATGAGCAGAACCTATTTCGGTACCGACGGCATTCGCGGCACGGTGGGCCAGGCGCCGATCACCCCGGATTTCATGCTCCGGCTCGGCCACGCCGTTGGACGCGTCCTGTGCGCGACCGACCCCCGGCCAACGGTGCTGATCGGCAAGGACACGCGGATTTCCGGCTACATGCTCGAATCGGCGCTCGAGGCCGGTTTCGCGTCGGCCGGCGTGGACGTGCTGCTGACGGGACCGCTGCCGACGCCGGGCGTCGCCTACCTGACGCGGGCGTTGCGCCTGAGCCTCGGCGTGGTGATCAGCGCCTCGCACAATCCTTTTCCGGACAACGGCATCAAGTTCTTTTCCTCGCGTGGCGAGAAATTGCCCGACGCCTGGGAAGAAGAGGTCGAGGCGGCGCTCGCCCAGTCGCCGCAGTGGGCGGGCGCGTCGGGACTCGGGCGTGCAAGGCGACTGGCCGACGCCCAAGGCCGCTATATCGAGTTCTGCAAGAACACCTTCAGCGGGGATCTGTCGCTCAAAGGCACCAAGATCGTCGTCGACGCGGCCCACGGCGCCGCCTATCAGGTTGCCCCCGACGTGTTTCATGAACTCGGCGCGGAAGTCGTCGCGATCGGTTGCACGCCGAACGGCATCAACATCAACGCGGGGTTCGGCGCGACCGAGCCCGCGGCCCTGTGCAACGCGGTTCGGGAACACGGCGCCGCCTACGGCATCGCGCTCGATGGCGACGCGGATCGGGTCCAGATCGTCGACGCCGCGGGCCGGCTCTACAACGGCGACGAGCTGCTGTATCTGCTGGCGGTCGACCGCCTGGCGCAGGGTCTCGACGTGCCCGGTGTCGTCGGCACCTTGATGACCAACATGGCGGTGGAAGTAGCGCTCCGCGAGCGCGGGGTCGAGCTCGTCCGGACGAAGGTCGGCGACCGTTACGTCCTCGAGGAGCTCGTGAACCGGGGCTGGCCGCTGGGCGGCGAGGGTTCCGGGCATCTGCTGGCGGTCGACAAGCACACGACCGGCGACGGGATCGTCAGCGCCCTGCTGGTGCTGCAGGCCTGTTGCCGAAGAGGCCGCACGCTGGCCGAGCTGCTCGAGCCGGTCGCGCTGTTCCCGCAGACCCTGGTCAATGTTCGGTTGACGCCGGGTACCGACTGGCGATCGAATCCGCGTCTGCTCGACGTCCAGGAGGCCGTGACCCGCGAACTCGGGCACGACGGGCGCATCCTGATCCGGCCCTCGGGAACCGAACCGCTGGTTCGAGTGATGGTCGAGGCGCGCGACGGCGCGCTGGCCGACCGCTGCGCACGCCGGCTGGCGGCGGCACTGACTTCATGACATCTTGATGACGACGGTGCGACGCGTTGTTGTCATATTCGAAACGGGTCGTCACCAGGGTGTCATAGAGCCCCCCTAGAGTCGTGGCATTGCAGGGAGCAATGCTTGAACAAGGGTGTGGATATGAAATTCGGGATGGTTTCGCTGCCGGTGTCGACTCGCAGCCTCTGGATCGGCGCCGCGCTGATGGCCTCCGCGTCGGCGGTTCTTGCCCAGGACGTGACCGGCGCAGGCGCGTCGTTTCCGGCGCCGGTCTATGCCAAGTGGGCCGATGCCTACAACAAGGCGACGGGCGCACGCGTGAACTACCAGTCGGTGGGTTCGGGCGCCGGCATGAAGCAGATCGGCGCCAAGACAGTCGATTTCGGCGCCTCCGATGCGCCTCTCAAAGACGACGAGCTCGCCAAGAGCGGCCTGATCCAGTTCCCCACGGTGATCGGCGGGGTGGTTCCGGTGGTCGACATCAAGGGCATCCAGCCCGGCCAGATCAAGCTGACCGGTGCGGTGCTCGGCGACATCTTTCTCGGCAAGCTGACGAAATGGAACGACCCGGCGATCACCGCGCTGAATCCGGGCGTGCCGCTTCCGGATGCGGCGATCGCCGTCGTCCGGCGCGCTGACGGCTCGGGGACGAGCTTCAATTTCACCAACTATCTGTCGAAGGTGAACCCCGAATGGAAGGCGAAGGTCGGTGAAGGTACCGCCGTCAACTGGCCGACGGGTGCGGGCGGCAAGGGCAACGAGGGGGTTTCGGCCTTCATCCAGCGCCTGCCAAATTCGATCGGCTACGTCGAATACGCGTACGCCAAGCAGAACAAGATGTCCTACGTGCAATTGAAGAACTCGGCCGGCAATTTCGTCTCGCCCGACGATCTCACCTTCAAGGCCGCCGCGGCGAATGCCGACTGGAGCAAGACCTTCTACCAGGTGCTGACCGACCAGCCGGGCAAGGACTCCTGGCCGATCACGGCGGCGACATTCATCATGATGCACAAGGCGCAGGACAAGCCGGCGAACGGCAGCAATTCGCTGAAGTTCTTCGAGTGGGCTTACACCAACGGCGACAAGATGGCGACCGAGCTCGAGTACGTCCCGCTGCCGGATGCACTCAAGGCGCTCGTGCGCAAGCAGTGGGCAGAGGTCAAGGACGAGACGGGCAAGCCGGTCGCGTTCAAGTGATCAGGATCGGTTGAGCCGTCGATGAATCTCATGGGTGCCGTCATGGTTCGCTCGCGCGGCTCCCTCGGCCGGGCGGCTCGGGGCCCGCGCGCCGGGGGAGGTTGAGTGGCCGCTACACTTCCCCCCAGCCGATTTGGCGATACGGACCGGACGATGGATCGAACCGAGCCGCTGCGGACTCCCCCTTCTCGGCGCCGCTCGGCACCGTGGGCGGACGCGGTATTTTCCTTTCTTGCCCACGCAGCGGCGATTCTGACGCTGGCGCTGCTGGCGGGCATCATCGTTTCGCTCGTCGCTGGAGCGCTACCCGCCATCCGCGAGTACGGCCTGAGCTTCCTCTGGCGCAGCGAATGGGATCCGGTCAAGGACAGCTACGGCGGTCTGGTGATGATCTACGGCACGCTCGTGACCTCGGTGATCGCGCTGCTGATCGCCGTGCCGGTGAGTTTCGGCATCGCCCTCTTCCTCACCGAGCTGTCGCCCGGTTGGCTCAAGCGGCCCTTGGGCATCGCGGTGGAGTTGCTCGCCGCCGTGCCCTCGATCGTCTACGGCATGTGGGGTCTGCTCGTCTTCGGGCCGATTCTGGCCACCTACGTGCAGATCCCGCTGCAGTCGCTCCTCGGCGGCGTGCCTTATCTGGGGTCGCTCGTCTCCGGTCCCCCGGTGGGCATCGGCATCCTGGCGGCGGGCATCATCCTCGCGATCATGGTCATCCCGTTCATCGCCTCGGTGATGCGCGACGTCTTCGAAGTCACGCCGCCGATGCTGAAGGAGTCCGCCTACGGCCTCGGGTCGACGACCTGGGAAGTGGTCTACAAGGTAGTGCTGCCCTACACGAAGACTGGCGTGATCGGCGGCATCATGCTCGGGCTGGGACGCGCGCTGGGTGAAACCATGGCGGTCACTTTCGTGATCGGCAACATGAACCAGCTCAACTCACCGTCGGTGTTCGAAGCCGCCAACAGCATCACGTCGGCACTCGCCAACGAATTCGCCGAGGCCGGCGCGGGTCTGCATCAGGCCTCGCTGATCTATCTCGCGCTCGTGCTGTTCTTCATTACCTTCGTGGTGCTGACGATCTCGAAGATCCTGCTTGCCCGACTCAAGCGCAGCGAGGGGGGGCGGTCATGAGCAGCCCGGAGCAACTCGACCGCAGCGTCGCGGTGCGCGTCGAAGGCGCGGTGCACACCACGCCGGCGGGCGAGGAGGGCCACGCGCGTGACCGCGCGCGCGAGGCCAAGGCGGCAGGTAGCGCCGACACGTCGCAGTCGTCGCGACTCGCCCGGCATCGCAGCCGCAAGCGCGTCAACGCCGTCGCGCTCGCCTTGTCGTTGGGGGCCATGGCCTTCGGGGTCTTCTGGCTGCTCTGGATCCTCTTCGAAACGGTGCACCTGGGCATCGGCGGGCTGACCTTGGCGACCTTCACCGAGATGACGCCGCCGCCGCAAGCCGAGACCGGCGGCCTCGCCAACGCGATTTTCGGGTCGCTGGTGATGCTCGCGACGCTGGTCGGGACACCCATCGGTGTGCTCGCTGGCATCTATCTCGCCGAGTACGGGCAGAAGGGCTGGCTCGGCGCCTGCACCCGCTTCGTCAACGACATCCTGCTGTCGGCGCCCAGCATCGTGATCGGTCTCTTCATCTATTCGGCGGTGGTGGCGCGGACCAAGTCGTTTTCCGGCTTCGCCGGGGTGCTTGCCCTGGCGCTGATCGTGATTCCGGTGGTGATCCGCACGACCGAGAACATGCTCAGCCTGATCCCGAACGCACTTCGCGAAGCGGCCTACGCGCTCGGGACGCCGAAGTGGCGCGTCATCATGACGATCACGCTCAAGGCGGCCATGGCGGGCGTGATGACCGGCATCCTGCTGGCGCTGGCGCGCGTGTCCGGAGAGACGGCGCCGCTGCTCTTCACGGCGCTCTCGAACCAGTTCTGGACCAGCGACCTCGGCGCGCCGATGGCCAGTTTGCCCGTGACCATCTTCAAGTTCGCGATGAGCCCGTACGAGAACTGGCAGAAGCTCGCGTGGGCGGGCGTCTTCATCATCACGGTCGGCGTCCTGCTGCTCAACATCGCCGCGCGGATTCTGTTCCGCAACAAACACTGAACTGAATCGCCACCCCATGGATCTGAAAGTCGATCTCCCCGTAACCGAGAAACCGAAGATTTCGGTGCGCAATCTCAATTTCTATTACGGGAAATTCCATGCGCTGAAGAACATCAGCATGGACATTCCCGAGAAGAAGGTCACCGCCTTCATCGGCCCCTCGGGTTGCGGCAAGTCGACCCTGCTGCGCACTTTCAACCGGATGTTCGAGCTCTACCCGGAGCAACGTGCGGAAGGCAGCATCCTGCTCGATGGCGAGAACATCCTGACCAGCAAGGACGACGTCTCGCTGCTTCGCGCCAAGGTCGGGATGGTGTTTCAGAAGCCGACGCCGTTTCCGATGTCGATCTACGACAACATCGCTTTCGGCGTCAAGCTGTTCGAGTCGCTGCCTCGCGTCGAGATGGACGAACGCGTCGAATGGGCGCTGAAGAAGGCCGCGCTCTGGAACGAAGTCAAGGAAAAGCTCAACCAGAGCGGCTCCGGCCTCTCGGGTGGCCAGCAGCAGCGCCTCTGCATCGCCCGCGGCATCGCGATCAAGCCGGAAGTGCTCCTGCTCGACGAGCCCTGCTCGGCGCTCGACCCGATTTCCACCGGCAAGATCGAAGAGCTGATCGGCGAACTGAAAAGCGACTACACGGTCGTCATCGTGACCCACAACATGCAGCAGGCCGCCCGCTGCTCCGACTACACGACCTACATGTACCTCGGCGACCTCGTCGAGTTCGGCCCGACGGCCGAGCTCTTCATGAAGCCGACCCGTAAAGATACCGAAGACTACATTACCGGTCGATTCGGCTGAAGGGTCCTCCAGGAGCAAGTCATGAGCGATAAACATCTGTCGACGCAGTTCGACGCCGAATTGAGTGGCATCTCCACCCGGGTCCTGGAGATGGGGGGCATGGTCGAGTCGCAAGTCGCGCGGTCGGTCTATGCGCTCACCAATTTCAGCGCCGAGATCGCCTCCGACGTGCTCAGCACCGAGGAACGCGTCAACACGACCGAAGTCGAGATCGACCGGGACCTCTCGACCATCATCGCTCGCCGCCAGCCGACGGCTCGCGACCTGCGCCTCTTGATCGCGATCTCCAAGACGATCGCCAACCTGGAACGCGTCGGCGACGAGGCGGCGCGTATCGCGCGCACCGTGCAGCGGCTTGTCAATTCGGGTGTGTCGAGCCGGCTGCGGCTGCCCGTCAAGGATCTCGCGTACGAGGCCGAGCTGGCGGTGTCGCTGCTGCGCAAGGCGCTCGATGCGTTCGCCCGGCTCGACGTCGAAAAGGCGATCGAGGTGCTGAAGCAGGACGACCTGATCGACCAGGAATTCGAAGGCCTGATGCGCAAGCTGATCACCTTCATGATGGAAGACCCGCGGACGATCTCCTCCAGCATCGACCTCGTCTTCGTCGCCAAGGCGATCGAGCGCGTCGGCGATCACGCAAAGAATCTGGCCGAACAGATCATCTACATCGTCAAAGGCACCGATGTCCGCCACAACTCGGTGGTGAACGTCGAATCGCTGGTCCGCTGATCACGCCAAGAGGGGAGATGCCGGCATGAGTCTGGTCCTGATCGTCGAAGACGAATCGGCCATCGCCGAGTTGATATCGATCAATCTGCGCCACGCCGGCTTCGAGGTGGCGATCGCCGCCGACGCCGAGCAGGCTCAGGTCGCGATCGATGGCGAGTTGCCCGATCTGGTGTTGCTCGACTGGATGCTGCCGGGTCAGTCCGGCGTCTCCCTCGCCAAGCGCTGGCGCACCGAATCGCGAACGCGCGAGCTGCCGATCATCATGCTCACGGCCCGCAGTGACGAGTCGGACAAGGTCAACGGCCTCGATGCCGGTGCCGACGACTACCTCACCAAGCCGTTCTCGATCAAGGAGCTGATGGCGCGGATTCGGGCCGTGCTGCGACGCAAAGCCCCGGAGGCGCTCGACGCGGCCGTCGTCGTCGGCCCGCTGCGAATCGACCCGGCGACGCGGCGCGTCGGGCGTGTCGTCGAAGACGGCCTGCGCGATGTCAAGCTCGGCGCGACGGAATTCCGTCTGCTGCACTTTTTCATGACCCATCCCGAACGCGTGCACAGCCGGGCCCAGTTGCTCGATCGGGTCTGGGGCGACCATGTGTTCATCGAAGAGCGCACCGTCGACGTCCATGTCAAGCGATTGCGCGAGGCGCTGAGCCCGGTCCAGTGCGCGCCGATGATCGAAACGGTCCGGGGCGCGGGGTACCGCCTGACGCAGCAGGCCGTCTCGGCGACGCCGGCGCTGCCCGCCTGACGTCAGGATTCGCGTCCCAAGATGACCTGGTTGCTGCCGCGCCTGCTCGCGGTGCTGTCGGCCGTGCTGGCGGGCGGCCTGCTCGGCGAGATGACCGACCGTCCGAGTGCGGCGGTGGTGGGTGCCCTCTTCGGCGGGTCGTTCGCGGTGCTTGTGCTCACGGTGCGCGACACCCTGCGCGGCTACCGTCTGATCGAGTGGCTGCGCGGTTCCCAGGAAGGCGCGGTGCCGCGCGACGCCGGGCTCTGGGGGGAACTCGGCTACCGGATGGAAAAGGCGATTCGCCAGCGCGAACACGCAGGGCGCCTCGAACAGACGCGCCTCGTCCAGTTCCTCTCCGCGATCGAGGCGTCGCCGAACGGGGTGTTGTTGCTCGACGGCGGAGACCAGATCGAATGGTGCAATTCGGTCGCGGCGGACCATTTCGGCCTCGATCCGCTGCGTGACCGGCGTCAGCGCGTGACCAACCTGCTGCGGGCGCCGGCGTTCGTCTCCTACCTTCAGTCGGCCCGCTTCGACGAGCCGGTGGAGATGCCCGAGCCCCGCGGCCAGGGGTTGCTCTCGGTGCTGGTGCGTCCGTACGGCGACGATCACAAGCTCGTGCTGTCGCAGGACATCACCGAGCGAGAGCGCTCCGAAGCGATGCGCCGCGATTTCGTCGCCAACGTGTCGCACGAAATGCGCACGCCGCTCACGGTGCTGGTCGGCTTCATCGAGACCATGGGCAGCCTGCCGCTCTCGGAGGCCGAGCGCAAACGGGTGCTGCAGTTGATGACCCAGCAAGCCGAGCGCATGGGCACGTTGGTGAGCGACCTGCTGACGCTCGCCCAGCTCGAAGGCAGCCCGCGGCCGAACACCGACCGTTGGGTGGCGCTCAAGCCGCTGGTCGCACAGGTCGAGATCGATGCGCGTCTCCTGTCGGCCGGCGCCCACACGATGACGTTCCCGGACGTGCGCGACGCGCAGATCGGCGGCTCGCAGACCGAGCTGCTGAGCGCGATCACGAATCTGATGACCAACGCGATCCGCTACACGCCCGCGGGCGGCACGATCGAACTCGGCTGGAAGGTGCTCGCGGACGGGTCGGGCCAGCTGAGCGTGACCGACACCGGGCTCGGCATCGCGCGCGAACACATTCCGCGCCTGACCGAGCGCTTCTACCGGGTCGATGGCAGCCGGTCCCGTGATACCGGGGGTACCGGCCTCGGCCTCTCGATCGTCAAACATGTGGTGCAACGCCACGGCGGGGAGCTCGTCATCCAGAGCGACCCGGGCAAGGGGTCGTCGTTCCGCCTGGTCTTTCCGGCCGTGCGGGTACGGGGCGAGGCCGAAGCCGTCGCCCTGAGCGCTACCTGAGGCGATGATCAGCGCATCGCGCCGCGCCGCCGATAGATCGCGGTGATCTCTTCCTCGCTGGTGTTGCGGCGCTCGCGGCCGAGCAGGGCCCAGGCGGCGCCGGGTGCGCTCGGCCGACGTAACGTTTCGAGCATCAGGAGGAAATTGCACGGCGATCGGTTGATATCCGAGACGGCATCGACGCGATAGCCGCCCAGGTACTCGAGCGCCGCGACCTGCGCCCGCGACATGCCGGGCGCAAGCACGCACGCACCGCGCGGTACCTGCTGCGCGACCCGCTGCACGAGGGATCGGTAGCTGCGCGCGTGGTCGAGCGGTGGCAGCAGCAGCGTCATCACCAGCAGCCAGGCGAGCGCGACGCCGCCGGCCGGCAGCACCAGGCTCTTCCAGAGGGGATGCCGGCTGCGGCTCGTGCGCCACTTGACGAGCCAGAGCCAGGCGAGCGTACCGACCGCTGCGGCCACGAGCGCCGGCACCGAGAACTGCCCGACATAGCCGGGCGAGAGACGGGCGATGTTGGCGGCGGGCTTGGCCGGCACGCCCGTCTGCATCGACACATAGATCACCCAGATCGTGATCGCCACGACGCTGAAGAAGCAGACCGAGAACCAGTCGATC
>CAZZWY010000015.1:0-20681 GCA_964657785.1 uncultured Acetobacteraceae bacterium | reverse complement strand
ATCCGGGCCGTGCCCTCGCTCCGCTATCAACAGGACACCCCGCCCTTCAGCGAACATTTCAGCGACACCGACGGCGATGACAGCGTCGACCAGGGGCCGACGGGCGGCCGGGGCTGGGACGGACGCGCCGGGTCGGCCCACGAGCAGGCGAGCGTCCCGCTGCTGTCGCCGTTCGAGATGGCCAATGCCGATGCCGGCGCGGCGGTCGCGCGCCTGCGGCAATCGGCGAAGAGCGCCACGGCGTTTCGAGAAGCCTTCGGCGAGCATGTGCTCGACGAACCCGCGCTCGCGTGGAACGGGCTGCTGCTCGCGCTCGAGGTGTTCCAGCAGAGCCCGGCCGATTTCTATCCTTACAGCAGCAAGTACGACGCGTTTCTCAGGCGCACGGCGACACTCAGCCCGAAGGAATCGCGTGGCCTGGCGGTGTTCAACGATGCAGCCAAGGGAAACTGCGCGCGCTGCCATCAGAGCGAGATCAAGCGCGGTGCGTTTCCGCAGTTCACCGACCGCGGTTTCATCGCGATCGGCGTGCCACGCAATCCGAAGATCGCGGCAAATGCCGACCCCGCCTTTCATGACCTCGGCCTGTGCGGGCCGCTGCGGAGCGACTTCATCGACCATCCCGAATACTGCGGTCTCTTCAAGACCCCGACCCTGCGCAACGTCGCCCACCGCCGGGTGTTCTTCCACAACGGCGTCTTCACCCGGCTCGAGGACGTGCTCGACTTCTACGCTCGTCGCGACGTCCTGCCCGAGAAGTTCTACGGCCGGCCGAGGGTCGGCGGCCCGCGACCGCGGGACGACCTGCCGGCCCGCTACCACGCCAACCTCGACACCGCGCCGCCGTTCGACCGCAAGCCCGGCGACCCCCCGGCACTGTCCCGGAAGGACATCGGGGACTTGATCGCCTTCTTGCGGACGCTCGACGACGCCGACAACAATCCTGCCGCCGCGCCGACGCCTCGGCGCTGACGCGGGTGGCGGGTGGCGGGTGGCGTGAATCGTGCGGTGCGTCGGCCCGCTAGCGCTTGGTCGACTTGGCGTTCGGTTCGGCCGGGGCCGGCGCCGCCGACTTGAGCCCTTCCGACATGCCGATCAGCACACCGCTCACGAGGGCCGAGTAGCCGTCGAGCATCGCCTGCGCGGTCTTCATGCTGCTGGCGCGGGTGTCGCGCAACGCGGTTTGTGCCTGGCTCATCAGGTCTTCGATCGTCTTGGCCGCCTGCGCGCCGGTCCCGGTGCCCTGCGTCTTCATCGTGCCGAGCACATGTTCCCACGGACCCTGCAATGGCCCCGTTGCGCCCTTGGCGGCCTGCGCGACGGTGGCGAAGAGCATGTCCTCCATCTTCTCGATGTTCTGGAGCGCGCCCTTCAGCTGCTTTTCCTGCAGACCGGTGCCCTGATCGACGAACTGCTGCAACGCCTTGCGGTTGGCCTCGACGGCCTGCAGCAGCGCGGCGTCCATTCCGGCAAAGGCCTTCTGCAGCATCGCCTCCACGTCCAGCGGACCGGACACATTTTGTGCCGTGCCGGCGGAGGTCGCCTGGGTGACGCTTTTCAGCACCTTCTTGATGTTGTCCATCGTCAGTTCGCGGCCTTGCAACGCCTTGAGCGTCGCCTCCTGAACCGTCTGCCGCAACGTCTCGCCCTGCTTCGCGGTCGCCTGGGCGAAGGTCGCGATGAGCGCGTCCTGGTCGATACCGGCCTTGATCATGTTGTCTCCACGAGTCGTTCTTGTGCCGGGTGAGGCGCGCTGCTCTCGCCCGATCGATTCACTGCATGTGCTGTCCGCCGTTGATCGCGATGTTGGCGCCGGTCAGGAAGGCGGCTTCATCCGAGGCGAGGTAGATCACGAGGCCGGCCACCTCTTCCGGTTTGCCGAGCCGGCCGACGGGGATCTGCGGCAGGATCTTCGTTTCGAGCACTTCCGCCGGAATCGCCGTGACCATCTTCGTGCCGATGTAGCCCGGCGAGATGGTGTTCACGGTCACTCCCTTTTTGGCCACTTCCAGCGCCAGCGCCTTGGTGAAGCCGTGGACGCCCGCCTTCGCCGCCGAATAGTTGGTCTGGCCGAACGCGCCCTTGGAGCCGTTCACGGACGACACATTGATGATCCGCCCCCAATTGCGCTCGACCATGCCGTCGGCGACCTGCTTGGTCATGTTGAAGAGGCTGTCGAGGTTGGTGCGCATCACCGCATCCCAGTTGACCTTGTCCATCTTCTTGAAGGTCATGTCGCGGGTGATGCCGGCGTTGTTGACCAGCACGTCGACCGCACCGACCTTCGCTTGCACCTCCGCGACCGCCCGGGTGCAGGAGTCGATGTCGGCCACGTCGCAGGCGACCGCGAGCATGTCATAGCCGCGCTCTTTCATGTCCGCCAGCCATTCACGGCTCTTCGTGTTGCCGGGAGAGTAGGTCACGACGACCTTGTAGGCGGCGTCGGCCATCTTGGTCGAGATCGTTTCGCCGAGGCCTCCCATGCCGCCGGTGACCAGAACCACGCGTTGTTGTGACGTCATGTCGTCTCCTCCAATAAAGGTAGCTTGCGATGGAAATCACTGAGCGATCAGGTCGGCACGGCGGCTCGCCGTCGACGCCAGCCGGGGATCGCCCGGGTCGAGTTCGGTGCTCGCCGCTTCCGACCCGATCGGGCTCGGGTTGTCGAGTTCCCGAAGGAGCCGGGAACGGTCGAGGTCGCCGGTGGCGCGGGCGACGACGATCGTCGCCAGGCCGTTGCCGATCAGGTTCGTCAGCGCTCGAGCCTCCGACATGAACCGATCGATGCCCAGAATCAGCGCCAGCCCGGCGACGGGCACGTGGCCCACCGCAGAAAGCGTCGCCGCGAGCACGATGAAGCCACTGCCCGTGACACCGGCCGCGCCCTTGGAAGTCAGCAGCAGCACGAGCAGCAGCGTGATCTGCTGCGTGACGGTCATCGGTGTGTTGGTTGCCTGCGCGATGAAGACCGCCGCCATCGTCAGGTAGATCGAGGTGCCGTCGAGGTTGAACGAGTACCCGGTCGGAATCACCAGCCCGACGACCGACTTCTTCGCGCCGAGGTTCTCCATCTTGAGCATGATCGCCGGCAGCGCCGCTTCGCTCGACGAGGTGCCGAGGACGATCAGGAGCTCCTCCCGGATGTACTTGATGAACTTCCAGATCGAGAAGCCGTTGATCCGGGCGATCGAGCCGAGCACGACGAAGATGAAGATCAGGCAGGTGGCGTAGAAAGTCGCCATCAGTGCACCGAGCGACACCAGCGAGCCGACGCCGTACTTCCCGATCGTGAACGCCATCGCCCCGAAGGCGCCGATCGGCGCCAGTTTCATGATGTAGCCGACGATCCCGAACAGCACGTGGGACAACTTCTCGATGAAATCGAATACCAGCGTGCCCCGCCCGCCGAACTTGTGCAATGCGAAGCCGAAGAGCACGGCGAAGAGCAGCACCTGCAGGATTTCGCCCTTGGCGAACGCATCCACCACGGTGCTCGGAATCACGTTCATGAGGAAGTCGGTGGTCGAGGCCATCTTCCCGGGCCCGGTGTAGGCGGCGATGTTCTTCGTGTCGAGCGTCGCGGCGTCGACGTTCATGCCGGTGCCGGGGTGGACCAGGTTGATGATGACGAGCCCGACGACGAGCGCGATGCTGCTGACGACTTCGAAGTACAGCAACGCGAGGCCACCGGTCTTGCCGACCTTCTTCATGTCTTCCATCCCCGCGATGCCGACGACCACCGTGCAAAAGATGATCGGTGCGATGACCATCTTGATCAGCTTGATGAAGCCATCGCCGAGGGGTTTGAGAGCCTCACCCGTGGAGGGATAGAAATGCCCGACCAGCACGCCGATGACGATCGCGGTGATCACCTGCAGGTAGAGCGACCTGTACCAGGGCCGGTGGGGGGAGACGTGTTCCATCGCTACTTCCTCATGAACGGCATGCGGACTCAGGGGGGGCAATGTGGCCATGCCACGCTGCTCGACCCGTCGCAGGAGGCAGCATCTCCGCCGCCTGGCGGCGCGCTCTCAGGTTCCGACCGTTCTCGAGCTCCGAGTGTTACCGCGCGGAGGTGCGTCGCGCAATAGGTGCTACGCGCGGTTCCTTGTGTGAGTCGATCCGATCCGGGCCCGATCCGGTCGAACTCCGCGCGATGTCGGGGAAAACTCGGACGGATTCGTTCGAAGAGCGCATACTGCACTGCAACATGAATCCGCACTTGACATTCGAGCAGCTGGCAGGTCGCCATGCTCGCCTGCGGCTCGAACTTGCCCAGGCGGCGGCGACGCCTCATTGGCGCGCCGGCCGGATCGATCGGTTGGTCGACGAACTGGCGGAGACGGAGCGTGAGATGACGGCGCTCGGGCCGCTCGACGAGCAGACCGAGGACGCCTTTCCTGGCGTCGTGTGGTAGCGGTCGGTGGCGGCGCGTGCCGCTGGCCTCATTTGGGCAACTGACGCGACAGCTCGTCTCTGCATTTCGTGCGCGCCTGCTCGCCGCGCTGAGCGTCGCAGCGCGCCGCCGAATCGTCGATCGTGGCGCTCGATGGCGGAGGGGCGCCGCCGTCGGGCTTGCCACGGCGCTGGAAGATCGGCGTGTCGCCCTTCTTGCCGAGCGGAATGCGGAGTTGCGGTGTCACCTTGCCTTCCGGCTGAGGATTGTTGAGCTCCAGACTGCGCTGCGCGTCGGAGGGTGAGGTCACCCGCGGTGTCGGCCGTGCTGGCGGCGCCACACCGGGGGCGGATGCCGAAGGCGACGGCGCCGCTTCGGAGGGCGGGGCGAGTCCGGTTTGCGCCTGAGCTGTGCCTGCGGCGAGCAGGGCCGCGTAGATCAGTCCGGTCCGCACGAGAGCCGCCGCGGCGGCTCTCCCGGCGGCAGTCGCGGCTAAACGCAAGGAGGAAGAGATCATGGATGTGCCTTCGCGTCGCCTTCGTGATGGTCTCGAGCGTGCCCTCGAGCACGGCGGCGCCCTGTAGGACGAACCAGCATTTTGTCGTGGCGTGCCCGCTCGTCACGCGACGCGCCCTGCGCCTGCCGTTGAAGGGGACGGCGCGCACGCATCTGTAAACTTGTTCCTTTTCCGAGGAGACTCCCGGTCATGGCTCGTTCCGCTCGCGGCAGTGTCGCGTTCGATCTCAAGAGCACCACGCTGAGCGGGCTGGCACTGGTCCTCCGTACCGATGATCTGACGCTGCTCGGCCGGGACATGGGCGAGCGCTTCCGCGCCACGCCCGGCGCGTTCCATCACGATCCGGTGGTGATCGACCTGTCTGGCTTGCCACAGGACGCTGCCCCGCTCGATTTCGACGGCTTGTTGTCCTTGTTGACCGGCCACCGGCTGCGGGCCGCCGGCGCACGGGGCGGGAGTGCGGCGGCGATGGCGGCGGCTTCGGCGGCCGGCCTCTGCGATCTGGGCGAGGATGCTGCGCCGGCGCCGCGGGACGCGCCGCCCGCAGTCGCTCGCGACGATCTTCCGGAGGCCGAAGCGCCGGCCGTGAGCGCCCCGGCCGAGCCGATGACCGGGACGGTGAGCGTGCCGGCGAGGGCGGGGGCCGCACCGACGCTCATCGTCGACAAACCCCTGCGCTCGGGCCAGCAGGTCTACGCGAAGGGCGGCGACCTCGTCGTGCTGGCCACCGTCAACGTCGGCGCCGAGGTGATCGCCGATGGCAGCATTCATGTCTACGGGCCGCTGCGCGGCAAGGCGGTCGCGGGGGCCAAGGGCAACGCCGAGGCGCGTATTTTCAGCACCTGCATGGAGCCGCAGCTCCTCGCGATCGCCGGCACCTATCGAACGACCGAGACGCCGCTGCCGACCCAGGTGCTCGGCAAAGCGGCACAGATCAGGCTCGAGGGCGAACGGCTGGTGTTCGAGCCGCTCGACTGATCAGGGACGCCCGACAAGAACGTACAACAGGAAGGACTGCCAATACATGGCCAAAATCATCGTGGTGACCTCCGGCAAGGGCGGCGTGGGCAAGACCACCACCAGCGCCAGCTTCGCGTCGGGGCTCGCCCTGCGCGGGTACAAGACGGCTGTCATCGATTTCGACGTCGGGCTGCGCAACCTCGACCTCATCATGGGATGCGAGCGCCGCGTCGTCTACGACCTCATCAACGTCATCCAGAACGAGGCGAACCTGAACCAGGCCTTGATCAAGGACAAGCAGTCCGACAAGCTCTATGTGCTCGCTGCTTCGCAAACCCGTGACAAGGACGCGCTGACGCAGGAAGGCGTCGAACGCGTGCTCAAGGAACTCGCCGCAATGGACTTCGACTACATCGTCTGCGACTCGCCCGCAGGCATCGAGACCGGGGCGCTGATGGCGATGCACTTCGCCGACGAGGCGCTCGTCGTCACGAATCCGGAAGTGTCGTCGGTCCGCGATTCCGACCGGATCCTCGGCATGCTCAATTCGAAGACGAAGCGGGCGATCGAGAAGCAGGAGCCGATCAAGGAGCACCTGCTGATCACCCGTTACAACCCGACGCGGGTCGAGGGCGGGCAGATGTTGTCCCTCGAGGACATCCACGACATCCTCCGCATCAAGCTGATCGGCGTGATCCCGGAATCGGACGCGGTGCTGAACGCATCGAATCAGGGTGTTCCTGCCGTGCACATGGAGGGGACCGACGTGTCGGAGGCCTACAAGGACGTGGTGTCTCGCTTTCTCGGGGAAGACCGGCCGATGCGCTTCGTCGATTCGGTCAAGCCCGGATTCTTCAAGCGAATCTTCGGCGGGAGGTGACCGGTGGGCTTTCTCTCGTTTTTCCTCGGCGAAAAAAAGCGCACTGCGAGCGTCGCGAAGGAGCGGCTGCAGCTGATCCTCGCGCACGAGCGCAACGGCCGCAGCCGCAGCCCCGACTATCTCCAGGACCTGCAGCGCGAGCTGATGGCGGTGATCGCCAAGTACGTGGCAGTGAATCCGGACGACATCAAGGTGCAGATGGAGCGTCAGGGCGACCTGGAGGTGCTCGAAGTCAAGATCGAGTTGCCCGACACCGCCCGGTAGGCGCCACCCACGACCTGCTCCCCGGACGCAACGATCGGTCGGCTCGATGGCTGATGACACCGTGACCACCGTCGGTTCGTCCCCCGAAATCAGCCTGTCCTGGCAGATGCGCGACCGCGAAGCCGGTCTGCTGGCCGATCTGCTTCGCAACTCGCGGCTCACCCTGCTCTACGGCGAAACGGGCGTCGCCCGAGCCGAACTGCTCGATGGCGGTGTCCTGCCCTTGCTTGCGCGCCGCACGGAGGATGCGACGCGCAACGCAGCGCGGGAGTCGCGCGTCGTCGTTCCGTTCATCGACCATCGACAGCGAGGCGCCGGCGGCGGCTCGGGGTCGATCGAACGGGTCGTGCTGTTCCGTGACTGGGCAGGCGCGCCGCTGGCGGATCTGCAGATCGCGATTCTGTCGGCCGCACCGATGGACGCGATGGCGAGGGTGCGGAGCCATCGGTTGGCGGACATGCTGGCCGAGCTCTGCGAGGGCCTTGGCGCACGGTTCCTGATCATCCTGGATGCGTTCGAGCAGCTCTGGACGGCCGGGACGGACTCCCGGGTGGTGGACGAATTCGTCGAGCAGCTCAGCACGGCCGTCAACCGGAGCGACTTGCCGGTCAATTTCCTTCTTTCAGTCGACCAAGCCAGTGAATACCGGTTGGCCGACTTGCGAGACGGCATCGCCGGTTTCGACGATTCGATTCTGCGGCTGAGGGATTGGCAGGCGCAGGAGGCCTCACCGCCGGTGCTGACGGACCCTGTCGAAGCTCCGGAGCTCGCGCCTTCGCCGGTCTCGGAGACGCCATCGGCGATTCTCCCTGCCGTGACACCGCGCGCCGCCTCGGCAGCGCCCGCCGTCGAGCGCCCGACGCCGAAGAAGCCTCGGCGCGTCCGACCGCCCAAGACACCAATGCCCCCCGCCGTGCCGATTCGGGCGGACGGCGTCTACGCGTTCATTGAATCGACGCTGGCACAGACAGCGCAGACCTCCGAGCCCTGGCACGACAGCACGCCGTCTCCTCCCCTCGATAATCCGCCCTCGGCCTCATTGCGATCGGAAGCGCCGCCCTCCCGGCTTCTCGAGAACCCCGAAAGATTCGGATCGCTCGGAAGGGCCGCTCCGACAGCCGAGGCCGACAACCCCCGTATCGAGCCGCCCCATCCGATCGATCAGTGGCTGGACGGCGTCATTGCCTGGTGCCGTCGGCGCCTGGGGATGCGCTGAGCCCGCCACGCTGAGGCACTCGTGCAGCTCGTCACGATCTCGGGTTGCGCGGGGAAGTGCCACACAAGTTGGGGGTGGTGCAAAGTTTTCGCTGCACTATTCTTGCCGCCGCAGATACACCTCGTTGCGAGGCGCATCGAAACGAACCATCGACCGGGGCTCCGGCGGCAAAGGCAAATCATGACCCAGCACAGCGAATCTACGGGGGCAGAGGGCGCGTCGCCTGCCCCGAGCGGCATGGAAACGCTTCTTCCCACCGCCGCGGACCGTCGCCGCCTGCTGCTCAAGGGTGTTGGCCGCGGCGGGGCGATCCTGGCCGCGACCGTGCCCTTGAAAACGCTCGCGAGTCAACGCTTGCTGACGTCCGACCTGGCCCATCAATGCACCGTGTCTGGGATTCAATCGGGTGTCCACTCGGCGTCACCCGGCTCGGCGCAAGTCTGCACCGGGTGCACACCGAGCTACTTCTGCAAGTCCAACGACGGCGGACGCTCTCCCTGCAACTTCCCGCCGCTGCCGAACGGCGTGACTTACAAGACGCCGTGCTCCTCGGTGTTCCGGCAGTCTCGTGTCAACGTGAGCCTTTTCCAGGTTTTGTCGACGAATTACGCGAGTACGGACGAGCAGCACTGGGTCTGCGCATGGTTGAATGCGCTCCGCAAGGACCCGAGTTTCCCGTACTCGTCCGATGATGTGATGAACTTCTACAACAGTTCGACCCAGTACCAGAATGCGCTCGGGTTCTTCAAGACCTACATGGAAAAGCGCACCAGCTGAGCGCGAGGACACGCCGTTCGGCACGACCTCGGTCTTCGAGCCGCCGGCGATCCGTTGGCGAGTCCATCCGCTCGCAGCCTTCCATTGGCGGCGTTGGGACGACGAATGGACCGTGTTCGACGCCGGATCAGGGCAGACCCATCAGATGGACACGCTGACCGCGCTGGTGGCCATCGCGCTCGAATCCGGCCCGGCCGACCGCACCGAGCTCGCGGCGCGGCTCTGTGACGCCTCGTGGGGGGATGACGAAGGGCCAGGGCTCGGTCAAAACCTGGACGACGTGCTGCAACGGCTTGCGGACGGCGGCTTGATCGAACCCGTGTCGCGATGAGGTTGTCCGAGCTCGGACCGATCGAGCTGGCGAGGCGCCTGCATCAGAGCGAACTGGTACTCCGCGCCGGGCCCTTCAATTTCCGCTTGGTCTCGGCCATCGACTCGATCGCCGAAGGCCTTGCCCTGCTCTACGCCGACTATCCCCTGGTAGCGCCCGACGACTTCGCCGACTTCACGGTGACCCTCGCCCACGCTGCCGGGTTGCGTCGGTTCTGGCGACCGCAGGTGCAATTCGTCTATGACGGGGACCACCCGTTCATGCCGTTGCCGATCGACCACGCCTTTCCGCTGCTCGAATGGTCCATGAACTGGTGCATCTCGACCCAGGCGCACCATTACCTCACGCTGCATTCGGCGGTCATCGAGCGCGAGGGCGGGGCAGTCATCATGCCGGCGCCCCCGGGCTCGGGCAAGAGCACGCTTTGTGCGGCACTCGTCAGCCGCGGGTGGCGGCTGCTGTCCGACGAGCTCGGGCTGATCTCGTTGACCGACGGCTCGGTCGTCCCCCTCTGCCGGCCGGTCAGTCTGAAAAACGAGTCGCTGCAGATCATCCGCAACTTCGTACCGGATGCGGTGCTGAACCGGGTGGCACACGACACCTCGAAGGGTTCTGTCAGCCACATGAGGGTCGCCCCCGAACACCTGGAGCGGATTGACGAGACGGCCATGCCGCGGTGGGTCGTCTTTCCCAAATACGAGGCTGGCAGCGCTCCCAGGCTGACTCGGCGTTCGAAGGCCGATAGCCTCCTCGAACTCGGTAGAAATTCGTTCAATTATTCGGTGTTGGGGCTGCAGGGATACGAGGTGCTTTCACGCCTGATCTCGGGGTGCGATTGCTACGATTTCATCTACAGCCGGCTCGATGACGCAATCGCTGAATTCGACCGGCTGAGCCGAACCGCGGCGAACGGAGCGCCACCGTGAAACGCGATCTGCTCGGCGAGGTCTGGCAGCGGCCGGCGGCTCGGCCCGATCTGGGCGCGGCGGAGTGGGAAGCGATGCTGGGGCAAGCGAGGCGGGCGCGGCTGCTGGGTCGGCTGGCGCAGCATCACGTCGCGCAGGGCTGGATGAACGGTGTGCCGGAGCGTCCACGTCGCTACCTGCAAGGCGCTCTGCGGCTGATCGACCGCCAGCACCTCGAGGTGCGCTGGGAAGTCGCCTGCATCGCGCGTGCGCTGCGCGACGTTCCGACGCCGGTGCTGATGTTGAAGGGCGCCGCTTACTTCGTGGCTGGCCTGCCGCCGATGCGGGGCCGGCTCTTCGCCGACATCGACATCATGGTCGCCCAAGACCGTTTGGTCGAGGTCGAAGGTGCACTTTTCCGCGCCGGGTGGATCAGCGAAGAGCGGGACGCGTACAACCAGCGCTACTACCGCGACTGGATGCACGAGCTGCCGCCGCTCAAGCATGTGCAGCGCGGAACGGTGATCGACGTGCACCACACCATCACGCCGCCGACGTCGCGGTTTCGGGTCGATGGCGCCAAGCTTCTGGAGCGCAGCATCGCCGTCGACGGTGCCGAGGGGCTCCGGGTGCTCGCGCCGCCGGACATGGTGTTGCACAGCGCGGTGCACCTGTTCCAGGAAGGCGAGTTCGATCACGGCTTGCGTGATCTGCTCGACCTCAACGACCTGTTGCTGCACTTCTCAGCCGACCCATCCTTCTGGCGCGCCTTGTTCGAGCGGGCGCGGGAGCTCGGCCTCGGTGAACCCTTGTTCCACGCGCTGCAGCAAATCGAAGAGCGTTTCGGGACGCACGCACCGGAAGCCTGTCGAGCGCTACGCGAGTCGATTCGCCCGGCCCGTTGGCGTGGCGCTTGCCTGGCCGCCTTGCTGCGCCTGGCGCTGCGACCGAATCATCCGAGCAGCGACTTGCGCTTCAGCGCGCTCGCGCGGTACCTGCTCTACGTGCGCTCGCACTTTCTGCGGATGCCCTTGCGACTGGCGGTCCCCCACCTGTTGCGCAAGGCCTACCGGCGTCGATTCCCGGTGCCCGACCCTGCCGTTGCCGCACCGGCCGCCGGGACGGCGCGCGCGCCAGCAGTCGCTTTCTGGCGCGCTCGGCTCACTGCCCTTCGCGGAACAGAACGACGCTGACCGTTTCGATGAGCACGAGGATATCGAGCACGATCGAGTTGTTCTTGACGTAGTAGAGGTCGAACTGGTGTTTGCGGCGCGCGTCTTCCATCGTCGCGCCATAGTGGTAGCGCACCTGCGCCCAGCCGGTCACGCCAGGCTTCACGGTGTGCCGAATGTCGTAGAACGGAATCGCTTCCTGGAGCTTTTCGACGAAGTCCGGCCGCTCGGGTCGCGGGCCGACCAGGCTCATCTCTCCCTTCAACACGCTCATCAGCTGCGGCAACTCGTCGATGCGAGTCTTGCGGAGGAAGGCGCCGACCCGGGTGACGCGCGGATCGTTCTTGACTGCCCATCGGGCCACGCCGTCTCGCTCGGCGTCGGTGCGCATGCTGCGAAATTTCAGGCACTGGAACGTCCTGCCACCGAGCCCGACTCGCGGCTGGCGATAGATGATCGGCCCGCGGCTGTCGAGTGCCACCGCGATGGCCGCGCAAACGATCACCGGCGACAGAAACGCCAATAGCAGGAACGAGCTGACGATGTCGAACAGGCGCTTGCTGGCTGTCCGCAGTGGCCCTTGGACGAAGCCGTGGCCATAGACGAGCCAGCTGCCCTTCAAGCTGTCGATCGGTACTTCAGCGCGGGTGCGCTCGCAAAAGCCCGCGAGGTCCAGCACGGGAATGCCGCGTACCCGGCATGCGAGCAATTGATCCATCGGCACGCCACCGCCGCGTTGTTCGCGCACCGCGACGATGACTTCTTGGATGTCGTACCACTTCACGAGGTCGGTGATCGACACGTTCCGCGGGAACACGTAAGGGCCGGCGGGTGCGGCGACATCGGCGTCGGCATCGATGGAGGTGGGGAAGAGGCCGACGACGTTGCGGGCAGTTCGACCCGGCGCCTTGAGGTCGCGGGCGATCGTGTGAGCTTCGGGCCCGGTACCAACGATCAGAACCCGCGAAAGGGGTGACGCCTTGCGCATGATGCTCAACGCGACATGTGTCGTCACCAATCCGACGCAGAGGTAAGCTGCGGCCGCGGACATCAGTTGCTCGACGTAGCCCCGATCGGCCACTGCACGCAACGCGACACAGGTCACGTAGCTGCCGACCGCGAGAGCGGCTGCGGTGCGATAGGCGCTCGCCAGCGCCCGAATCGGCGTCGGCCGGTAGAGGCCGAGAAACGCGTACATCAGGGCCATCACGAACGCGAAGAAGGCCGCACCGAACACGATCAACGGCGTTTCGGCAATGAAGTGATGCGCTTCGGCGTAGCGGGTGGTCAGTGTCGAGGCGGCGAGCAGCACGGCGACGAAGCACATGATCAGGTCGACGAACATGCCTGTTCTTGCGCCAGGAGAGACCGAATGACGAAAAATTCTCATGACCACCCTGTGACGTAGCGAGCTGCAGCGCGCAACAAAACGCGCTTGCCCGTAAGTTTTTGTTAGGCAGATTATCGGGAGGCGTCAAGCCTGTCGGCATCCCATGACTTGGGGGCCAGGGGTCGCCGCAAGGGCAAAAACGCACGTTGCGGCACGAATCGCAGGCTCTCGCGGAGGCGTCGGCTTCATTCGCGCAGCGTGACAAAAAATCGGGCTGCGGCGTCCCCGCTCAAACCCGTGGCCGAGTTCACGGATCGGCGTGTCGAGTGCCGGCCGACCGGCCCGGCGCGCCTATCCTCGCGAGTCGGCCTCTCAGACCCGCGCGGCGTTCGCGTCGGTGGGTTACCCGCCCTCGCGCTGGTGGAGGGTGCTTCGCGGAGCAATCATTTGAAGTCCCTGTTCCTGGTCAAGCTGGCGAAGCGTTCGCAGTGATGGGTGCGAGCGCAGTGGCGCTGGCGGCATGCGGCAACGGCCTCGCCGCCGTCGCGTACGCGGGCTTTGCCCTACGGCTCGTCGGCCTCGGCTATCTGCGCTCGCCGCGCAGCAGCACGTCGCTCGCCTTGCTCGGAACGGTCATCGCTTGCGCCGCGTGGGCGGCGCTGCGCCTCGGGTACGTCCTCCAGCCGCAATTGCCGCTCGCCGCGCTGGCAACCCTGGCGGACCTGTTGCGCTTCGGTGGGTGGTACGTCTTCGTGTGGCTCTTGTTTCGGCCTGTGGGCGGCAACCTCCTGCCGCACCCGCTGCGCTGGACGATTCCGCTGGCCATGGCCGTCTGGTTCTTCAGCCTGCTGTCAGTCGGCGCGGTCTGGGCACGGATCGGCCCGACGAAGGATCTCCTGCGCGCGATCGAATTCGGCTGGATGGCGATGCCGCTGCTCGGGCTGGTGCTGGTCGAGCAGCTGTTTCGCAACGTCGCCGAAGACTCGCGCTGGAACGTCAAGCCGCTCTGTCTCGGTCTGGCAGGTGCCTTCGTGTTCGATGCCTACGTTTATTCGCAGTCTGCGCTGTTCAGCCGGATCGATCCGGACTCGCTGACCGTTCGGGGAGCCGTTCATGCGCTGATGGTGCCGTTGCTGATGCTCTCGATCGCCAGACGCGGCGACTGGATCGCCCACCTTCGGATCTCGCGAAAGGCGGCCTTCCACTCGGCGACGCTGCTCATCGCGGGCGTCTATCTGCTGGTCGTGTCGTCGATCGGCTACTACCTGCGCTTCTTCGGCGGTCAGATCGGCGGCGCCCTCCAGCAGATCGTCCTCGTCGCCGCGCTGATCGCGCTGGCGGTGCTGGCGATCTCGGGCGCGAGTCGCGCCCGGCTGCGCGTCTTCGTCGAAAAGCACTTCTTCCGCTATCGCTACGATTACCGGGAGGAGTGGTTGAAGTTCACCCAGACCTTGTCGTCCCAGCATTCGCCGAAGGACATGGGGCAGCAGGTGATCCGCGGCCTCGCCGACATGCTGGAAAGCCCTGCCGGGGGACTCTGGACGAAGGGTCCGTCCGAAGACAGCTTCGCGCAGGTGGCGCGCTGGAATATCGGTGGCCGCGCCGAGACCGAAAGTCCGTCGTCACCGTTTTGCAGGTTCCTCGCTGAACGCGGCTGGGTCGTCAACCTCGACGAGTTGCGCGCCTCCCCGGAGCGCTATGAACGCCTCGAGTTGCCGCCCTGGCTGGCGCTCATCCCTCAAGCATGGCTGATCGTGCCGCTGAAGGTCGGTGACGAACTGACCGGCTTCGTGGTGTTGGCGAGCCCGCGAACGCCGATGGATGTGAACTGGGAAGTCAACGACTTGCTGAAGACGGCCGGCCGGCAGGCGGCGAGCTTCCTCGCCCAGATGCAGGCGACCGAAGCGCTGCTGGAAGCGCACAAGTTCGACGCGTTCAACCGGATGTCGGCGTTCGTCGTCCATGATCTCAAGAACATCGTCACGCAGCTCTCGCTGATGATGAAGAATGCCAAGCGGTTGCATGCGAACCCCGAATTCCAGCAGGACATGCTGATGACGGTCGAAAACTCGCTCGACCGGATGCGCCAGTTGATGCTGCAGCTTCGCGAAGGAACGACGCCGGCAGGAACCTCGTTCGGTGTCGACCTCGCGGCCGTCACCGAGCGCATCGTTGCCACCGCCGCCGGGCGGGGCAAGACGCTTGACGTCCGACGCGTCGAACGGGTCTCGACGCGTGGCGACGACGAGCGTCTCGAGCGCATCATCGGCCACGTCGTTCAGAATGCCTTCGACGCGACCGAGCCCTCCGGCCAGGTCTGGTTGACGGTCGACCGCCTCGGGGGTCAGGCGCGCGTGCAGGTCGGCGACAACGGCCACGGCATGTCTCAGGAATTCATGCGGCAACGACTCTTCAAGCCGTTCCAGACGACCAAGCAGACCGGCATGGGCATCGGCGCCTACGAGAGTTTCCAGTACGTCAGAGAGCTCGGCGGAAAAATTCTGGTCGAGAGCGAGCCCGATCGGGGCACGCTTGTCACCTTGCTTCTTCCCCTCTTCCATGCCGACAGCGATTTCGGCGTTCACCTGCGGCAGGCATCATGAGTTCTGACCCATCCCGCACGCTGCTGATCGTCGAAGACGATCTGGCGCTTCAGAAGCAGATCAAGTGGTCGCTGGACCGCTTTGACTCGGTGACCGCGCACGACCGGGAGTCGGCACTCGTGCAGGCGCGCCGAAGTACACCGGCCGTGGTCACGATGGACCTGGGGCTGCCGCCGGATCCGGATTCGGTGTCCGAGGGCTTTCGTCTCCTCGAACAGTTGCTCGCGCTCGATGCCGATACCAAGGTGATCGTACTGACCGGCCAGAACGATCAATCCAATGCGCTGCGAGCGGTCGCCAGCGGCGCCTATGATTTTCTTGCCAAGCCGTTCGAGCCCGAAGTGCTGAACCTGACCGTCGAGCGTGCGTTCCGGCTGTTCGAATTGCAGCGAGAGAACCGCCGCCTCCAGGCTGCGCAGCAGCCGGACGTGCTATCGGGCCTGATCACGCGCGACCCGGGAATGTTGAAGGTGTGCCGGATGGTCGAGCGGGTCGCGACGAGCACCGCGACCGTGTTGCTGCTCGGAGAGAGCGGCACGGGCAAGGAAGTGCTGGCCCGCGCGTTGCACCAGGCGTCGCCGCGGCGAGCGGGCAAGTTCGTCGCGATCAATTGCGCGGCAATCCCGGAGAATCTGCTCGAAAGCGAGTTGTTCGGCTACGAGAAAGGCGCGTTCACCGGCGCCGCAAAGACGACTCCAGGCAAGATTGAAACCGCCAGCGGTGGGACGCTGATGCTCGACGAAATCGGTGACCTGCCGCTCGCGCTGCAGGCAAAGCTCCTCCGTTTCCTGCAGGAGCGTGTCATCGAGCGTCTCGGGGGTCGGCAGGAGATCGCCGTCGACGTCCGCATCGTCTGCGCCACCCACCAGGATCTCGGCGATCTGACGAAGCAAGACCGGTTCCGGGAGGATCTCTACTACCGGCTCGCCGAGATCGTCGTGACCATCCCGCCACTGCGCGAGCGGCCGGGCGATGCGGCGCTGCTCGCCCACGCGTTCACCCGCAAGTTCGCGCTCGAGCAAGGCCGGGGCTCGCTGACGATCGGCGAGGACGCGTTGAAGGCGATCGAGGCGCATCCCTGGCCCGGCAACGTGCGGGAACTGGCAAGTTGCATCAAGCGCGCGACCATCATGGCCGACGGCGCGCAGATCACTCGCGACGACGTGGGACTCGCCGCACCGGCGGCCGACGGTGTCGACGACTCGCTCGACCTTCGCCTGGCGCGTGAGAAGGCCGAGCATCGGACGGTCATCGCCGCGCTCGGGCGAACCAACAACAACATCGTCAAGGCGGCGGAATTGCTCGGCGTCAGCCGCCCGACCCTCTACGATCTGATGCATCGCCTCGGATTGAAGTGAGCGTCTCGCCCGCGGCGCAGGCGCGGCGTGCCTACAAGCTTCGTTGCAACGTTTCCACTTCTGACTGCTGCGCAAACGCCTTGCCGAGTTTCGAGAGGTCGGCGAGCTCCTCTCGGGCGAGCGCCTTGTCGCCCGAGAGGATGTAGAGCTTGGCGAGATCGAGGCGCATCGCCGGCAGACCGGGGGCCAGTGCCGCGGCCTTCTTTTGAACTTCCACCGCACGCGGCAGCTGGTTCTCCTGGGAAAGCGCGAGGGCGAGGGTCTCGAGGATCGGCGCCTGGTCCGGGCTGAGGGCATTCGCCTTTTCCGCAGCGGCGACGGCACCCGGCTTCTTCTGCTTGGAAAGCGCCCAGCTCAGATTGTTGTGCGCGGCCGCGTTGTTCGGCGCGAGAGCGATCACCCGCCGGTAGAGGCTCTCCGCGGCCGCCATGTTGCCTTCGAGCAGCGCCTGTTCGCCGAGGTGCGTCAGGAAGAACGCGTCGTTGGGGTGATCGCGCATCCAGCCTTCGGCAAAGCGACCGGCCTCGTCTTCCTGCCCGGTCCCGCGCAGCAGCCCATGCAGTTTCACGGCGTTGCGCTCACCCCCTTGTTTGTCGAGCCCGGCCCGGAAAGCAGAGGCGGCAGCCGCCCAGTTTTTCCTCGAGACTTCGATGTCGCCCTGGAGCATCGAGCCGGTCGACTCGGCAGGCCGTTGCTTCTGCACTGTTTTCGCGATCTCGAGCGCGGCCGCCTGTCGCTGCGCGGCAATCTCGATCGCGATCAAGCCCTGCTGGGCGCCGAGCAGCGTCGGCGTGATGTCGAGCGCTCGTCGCAACGACTGCGCGGCCGCGTCGTTGTTCTTCGACGAGAGATGGATGTCGGCCATCCGCAGATGCGCGAGCGAGGAGTTCGGCTGCAGCGAAGCGAGCTTCGCAAAGGTCGCGAGCGCCTGGTTCGTGTCGCCGGTGGCGATTTGCACCCGGCCGAGTGCGTCGAGCAGCGGCGGGCTGTCGGGAAGCGCGCCGAGTGCTGCTTGCGCCGTGCTCATCGCGAGCTTGGGGTTCTTCTGCGCGAGCTGCAGATCGACCAGCGCCAGTCGTGGGGCGGCTTCGGTCGGATTGAGTTCGATTGCCTTGTCGAGGAGGCGCTGCACTTCGTCTGCCGGCGCCCCGGCCCGCTGACGAAGCTCCGCGAGCGCCATGAGCCCCTGCAGACTCTTCGGGTCGAGCTCCAGGAACGCTTTGACCCGGTCGGTCGCGCTGCTCACCTTGCCAGCCTTGAGGTCGAGCCAGACCAGGTTCGAAACGGCCGGAAAGTACATTGGCTCGATCTTGAGCGACGCATCGAAGCTGCTTTTGGCCTCGTCGTTCTTGCCGAGGGCCAGCTGCACCTGGCCGCGCAAGTTCGGCGCTTGAGGATTGTTCGGCTGCTTGCGCGCGAGAACATCGATTGCCTTGAGTGCCTCGGCGTAGTCCTTTCGACGCATCCGGGCGTTGATGAGCGCCATGTCGGCACTGGTGCGAGGGTCGCTTGCAGCGATGCCGGCGAGCTCGGCGAAGGCGGCGTCGGTCTCGCCGCGGGAGAGCCGGGTCAGCGCGAGCGCGGTCTTGATCGGCGCGTCCGTCGGATTTTCTTGCGCCGCTCGTGTGAACAGCGCCTGGGCATCGTCATAGCGGCCGAGCTGCAGATTCGCTTGCCCGGCGGTGGCGAGGCTGGCCGCCGAGGGACCGGCCGAGAGCAGCGGTGCGAGCACGCCGAGAGCACGGTCGGCCTGGCCCGATCGAAGATAGAGTTGCGCGAGCAGCTGGCGCGTGAGCATCTGCTCCGGCGCGGCCTGCAGCGCCTGTTGAAGGTGAGTTTCCGCGCGTTGCAGCGAACGCAACTGCAGTTCCGATGCGCCCGCCAGGGTCAGGTAGCTGGGATTCGCCGGTGCCAGCTTCAGCAATTTGGTGGCAATTTCGGAAGCCTCGGCGAAGCTTCCTTTCTGGTAGGCCAGCTGCGCCTGCAGATAGAGCGTGCGGGAATCCGTCGGGAACAGCGACTTCATGCGCTCGAGCTGCTTGCCCGCTTTCGGCATGTCGTTTTCAGCCAACCGGACCATCGTCAACGTAGCCTGCGCGCTGATGAGATGCGGGTCGAGCGCGGCAGCGCGCTCGAAGGCCGTGATGGCTGCCTCCGAAGGCCTGCGCTCGCTGCGCAGCAGCAGTTCGCCACGGAGCTGGAATGCCTCGGCGCTGTCGGGGCGGCGGGCGATGATGGCATCGACGGTGCTCAGACCTTTGGCGAGGTCGCCCTTGGTCGCGGCGATTCGTGCCTCGACGAGCTTTGCCGGCTCGAACTCGGGAACCTGCTGCAGCGCCTGCGCGAGCGCTGCCTCGGCCGCGGTGGTGTCGCCCATGCCGGCGTAGGCCGTCGCCACGGTTGTGCGCAGATCGGCGTCGGCCTCGGGCTTGTCGAGCCGCGTTGCACCGAATTGCGCGATCACCTTGGCCGCGTCGCCGGTGGCCAGCAGCGCCCGCGCCAGCAGCGCCGAAACGCTCGGGTCGGGATACTTCAGATCGAGCGCCTTTTGCAACTGGAACGCAGCGCCGGGCGCGTTCCGGTTCTCCAGCATCACGCTGCCGAGCAGGAAGCGTGCTTCGCCCGATGCGGCATTCGCCTGCAGCGCGTTCTTCAGTTCGATGACCGCGGCGTTGATCTCGTGCTTTTGCAGGTGGCCTCGCGCCGATTGAATCGAGGCTTGCTCGTTCTTGCCGCAGCCGGAGAGGCTGAGCGCGAGAATCAAACTCGCAACCGATGTCGCGCCTGCACGAGGCCGTTGCGTGAAGAAGTAATTCAAGGCTGATCCGACGTTGTTGTCTGTGCAGTGGAATGGCACGAGCAGCGACAGCCCGCTCGACCGAATTATCGACGGCTCGACAACCCAGCTTCCTCGGTGTAACAAATCGAACAGCCTACCTTTTCACGCTTTTATCAGTTAGCGAAAAAGCTGTCGAAATCCTTTACAGCCAGGCCAAAAATTTCTCGCCGAAATAATCTAACCTGTTGATTTTAATAGGACTTCCTAGGTTGGCACACGCGTTGCTTATGACGTGCTGAGAAGTCCGACCGTGGTCTGCACTTCTCGAATCAACCAACAGGGATCACCATGAAAAAACTCACTCTCACCGCGCTGACGCTCGCTGCACTGTCGCTGCCGCTGGCGGCGAGCGCGTCGTCGCTCTTCACGTTCGATCCGACCGGCACCGCCGGCCCCGCCGGTGACATCTCGTCGCTCACGACGCTCGACCAAGCCGTCGGCAACGCATTGTCGGTCGGTGGCACGAGCAGCGCTGTCGGCAGCTCGACGCGTTTGCTGTACCAAGCCAATCTCGATACCGTCAAGGATCAGAACGGTGTGATCAAGTACAGCAACGGCAACCTGAACACTTACTTCACGTTCGTTGCCGGCTTCTCCGAAGTCGTCACCTACAACAACGCCGGCGTCATCAAGTTTGCGCTCGACACGACGCAGCCCACCTTCTTCAAGATGTACGCGACGACCTCAGCCGGCAACAACCTGACCGGCACGGGCTTCACGTCGAATACCCTGGTTCTGAGCGGCACCATCAGCGCTACCGGGTTCTCGAGCGGCTTCAATGCAGACGTCGACTCCATGGGCAACCTGAACGTCGAAAACTTCGATCAGGCCGGCCCGACCAACGACTACCCCACCACGAAGACGATCACCGGTGTCGGGTCGACGAAGTTCAACACGAACATCGGTTTCGTCAATTACAACTACTTCCCGTCGTTCAGCGCCACCTCGCTGGTCATGTCGTTCGTGAACACGTCGCAAGTTCTGCCGTTCACGACCGTCGATCCGTCGGCCGCGTTCAGCTCGGACGGCGTGACCAGCGCCAACCAGATCGCAAAACTCGGTGCGACCAACGGGATCTCGGGCCCCGATTTCCAGTTCCAAGCCGATGCGAACTCGTCGTTCACGGTCACCAC
>CAZZWY010000014.1:0-20828 GCA_964657785.1 uncultured Acetobacteraceae bacterium | reverse complement strand
CCGGCGCCGGCTGCGGCGAAGAGGTCGGCGGCAGCACCGGCTCGACCGGCGCCGGCGGCGGCAGGGCAGGCGCCGGCGTGTTCTTGCGGTCGGCCTTCTTGCCGAAGAGGCGGCCCTTCGACCTTCGCGACAGCACGCCGAGCAGTGGAATGTCGAGCAGCTGCACGACATCGCCGGCGCTGCGCACCCGCCGGTCGAAGAGTTCGAGCAGCATCGCGGCACAGACGGCGAGCAGCGTACCGATCAGCACCGACAGCAGCATGTTGAGCGTCGTGCGCGGTGACGACGGCAGCAGCGGCTCCGAGGCCGGGTTGAGCACGTAGACGTTGGTCTGCGTGCTGTGGCTCTCCAGCTCGGTCTGGTTCGAGCGCGTCAGCACGCCCTCGTAGGCCCGCTGCGAGGTCTCGAGATCGCTCACCAGCACGGCGAGCTGGTCGCGTGTCTCCTTCAGCCGCAGGACCTTCAGGCGCTGCGCATCGAGCTGGCCGCGGACTGCGGCGAGGCGCGACTGATTGATCGTGTTCGTTACCCCGACGCTGCCGCTCAGGCGCTCGGTCTCGTTGTTGAGCCGGGCGCGCGTCTCGTCGGCGTTGGCCTTTGCCCCGCGCACGGTCGGGTGGTTGTCGCCCAGGCGTTCGCGCAGTTCGCGCACGATGGCTTCCTGCCGCGAAAGCTCGTCCTTCAGGAACGAGATCACCGGGTTCACCAGCACGTCCTGAAGCTTGTCCGGCGACCGGCTGACCTGGGCCTGGCGGCCGGCGCTCTCGGCGTTGAGCGCCTCCAGGTTGCTGTACTGGCTCGAGAGCTCGTTCAGGCGCGCGGTCTCGACGTCGAGCCGCTCTTCGGCGCCGACGATGCCCTTGTTCTTCTGGAACGCCGAGACCTTGCTGCGCGCCGCCTCGACCTTTTCGCGCAACTGGCGCGCGCGCTCGTCGAAGAACTTGCCGTACTGGCGCGCCGGGTCGACCCGGAGCTCGAGGCTCACGTCGATGTAGGCCTGTGCATACGCGTTGGCGAGCGCGGTCGCGAACTTCGGGTCGGTCGACTTGTAGTTGACGAGGATGACGCTCGACTCGCGCGACGGCTTCACGTCCAGGCTCTTGCGCAGCAGGTCGGCAAGCCAGACATCGAAGTTGCCGGCGCCCTTGGTTGCCTCGCTCCAGCGCTCGCGCATCGCGCTCGCTTCGTCGAGCTTCATGGCGCGCACCACTCGCTGCGAGACGCGGTCGCTCTGGATCACGTCCACCTGTGTCGCCATGTAGCTCGGCGACGCCATGCCCGGGAAGATGATGCCGGCAATCGGGTCAGGTGACTTCACGTCGACGAGCACCGCGGCCGTCGAGGTGTAGGAACGCGGCAGCAGGGCGTTGACGATCGCGGTGCCGGCGACAGCGAGCGCGAGAATGCCGAGCATCGCGCGCCAGCGGGCGCGCAGGATGGCGAAGAACTGGAGGAGGGTCATTTGAGGCCGGAGAGGGCGTTGTCGAGCGTCGCGGCGTCGATGCCGACGGCGCCCGTTCGGGGGGCCGACGCGGCGGCGGGACGCGGGAGCGCGGAGGCGGTCTGCAAGGCGGGCGAGCTGCCCGCGGCGGCGGCCTTCGACGCCGCCGGCGCGCTCGCTGCCATGTCGGCGAAGCGGCCGAGGTATTCGACCGGCGTCGAGCCGCGCAGAAGCGCCATTTCCTTTTCGAGCGCCTGGCGCCGCTGCTCGCTCGCGAGGTAGGCCTCGATCATCGGCCGGGCGCGTGCCTCGTCGATCGGCGCGTCCTCGCGGCCCGCGACGAGAACGATGCGGATGCCGTCGGCCGTCGGCAGCACGAGGCCCTGCCCGACGTTCATCTTCGAGATCGGTGCGAGCAGCGACAGCGGAATGTTCTCGGCCGCGACGGTGGTGCGCTCCGAGCGAACCTTCAGCTGGTGCGCCTTGACGTAGGCCTCGAGATCGCCCGGCGATTGCAGGGTCTTCAGCTCGGCTTCGAGTGCGGTGCGCTGCGCCGGGGTCGCGACAACGTCGAAGTTCTGCAGCGAGTAGATGCGGCGTTCCCTGAAGAGCGCGGGTTGCTCCTGGTAGTACGTCTCTACCGCTTTGGCGGTCGGCTTCGACACCGCGCTCGCGACGCGCTGGAGATAGGCCCGCGCGATGATCTCGCGTTTGGCGGCCTCGATCGCCTGCACCACCGGCTGTTCCCGGTCGAGCTTGAGCGCCTGGGCCTTGACGACGAGGATCTGCTGGTCGACGAGCGAGGCGACAACCTTGCGCCGCGCCGGCTCGACCTGGTCGGGCTTGAGGTCCTTCTGGCGCTCCAGCAGCTGGTTGACCTGGAGTTCGGTGACCTCCTGCTTGCCGACCCTCGCGACCGCCTGGGTCGCCGTGCCCGGATCGCCGTTGCCGCAGCCGCCGAGGCCGGCGAGCGAAGCCAGCAGGGCGAGCACCGGCCACGTTGCGTTGCGGGGAAAGCGGGGGTGAGGTCGGAGCGTCATGGTGCGGGTTCGAGTCGCCGGCGTGGCGGGTCAGATGCGCGCCGGCGCATTGGCGCGGGGCGGCTTTTCGAGTCGGGATTCGGTGCACCCTGCGGGTGGCGGCGCCAGGCCGATGCAGGCTGTCGCGTTGCAGTCTAGGAACGTTCTATGACAGGTCGAAGTACTTCGCGGGTTTCGCGAAGCGACCGACCGCGCATCCGCGGGGGCTTCGATGGCGGCGTCATCGTTCGCAGTCCGAACGGCTCATTCGATGCCAACGGCACGTCATCGAAGCGCCTTCGAGAGCCGGTCGGGGCACTTTCGCCGACCCCCGCGACAACCCGTTGATCCTTTCGGACCAGCAGCGCGACGGGCCATCACGGCGCGGGCGTCACGGCAGGTCGATAACGTCACGGGACGGGCTCGCCAAGGGCCTCGTCCGTTGCCCCGATCGACCGTCGAGCCTGCTGGCGTCCGAGCCAGATTCGCCTCACGCCCTCACTGGAAACCGACTTGATCACGACCCTGGACAAGCGCTTCGCGTCTGCGATCCCTTCGCTGTTCGCATTCCACGGCAGCCCTTCGGCGCTCGCTGCCCCGAGACCCGGGATCGCGGCGTTGCCGAAGCGCGCCGCCGCCCGCCTGGGTCGTGCCCGCCCGTCGCGGCGCGACGTGCTGGTCGACCAGGAGGGCGCCTGGGTGTGGCCTCACGACGGCGACCTCGGTCCGGCCGCGCGCGTGACGAGCCTCGAGGCCTGGTTCGCCGACAACCCGGCCTCCGACGTCGGCCTCTGGATGTCCGCGACGCTCTGGCGCGCCGGTGACCGTGAGGTCGACGCGAGGGCCGCTCGGCCGCTCGATTCGCTCGGCGACACGGCCGCGCGCAACGCGGTCCGACTGCGCTACGTCGCGCCCTGGTGGCAGCATGCGCTGAAGATGGCGCTCGCCTGCGTGAGCAGTTTGCGGCGGGTCGATGCGGGCCTCGTCTGCGTCGTCGAGGGCAGCAGCGTCGCCTGGATCCGGCTGTGCGGAGGGCGGCCGACGGCGATCGGGCAATCGACGCTGCCCTGCCCGAGCGTGGTCGCGCTCGGCGACGAGATCGATCGCCTCGACGCCGCCCGAGGCGCGCCCCCGGCGCTCACCGTCTGCCTTGGCCAGGGCCTCGTCGACGGCGCCCGCACCGGCGCGCTGCGGGGCCTGGTGCTCGGCCGGCTCGACGGCTCGCAGCCGCCGCTCTGGCTGCGTCCCGGTGCGGAGCTCGGCCGTTATTGACGCTGGCGGACGAACCGATCGACTGTCCGCTGGGGCGGTACCCCAACCGATGCACTGCCGATCCCGAGGTGACGATGGGCGAGCTCGGTCGAGTCGAGCACCTTCCGCTTTCGCTCGCGAGGATGTGCCGCCGACGCAAAGCCGATCGTGAACATTCCGGGCGTCACTCCGAATTCACGACGCTGTCGGCGCGTGTCTATCCCCGCGACAGCAGTTGCGCGATCGACGCCCACACGAACTGGACGTTGGTATAGGCATAGCGGCGCCAGAGCCGGTTCGGCTCGCTCAGCAGTCGGTGCAGCCATTCGAGCGACAGGCGCTGCATCCACAGTGGCGCTCGCCGCGCCATCCCGGCGTGGAATGCGAACGCAGCGCCGACCCCGACCATCACCGCCTCGATTCGGCCCTGATGCTCGGCCATCCAGAGTTCCTGCTTTGGGCAGCCGAGCGATACCCAGACCGTCGTGGCTCCCGAGGCGTTAATGGCGCGGACGATCTCCTCGTCCTCCTTCACCGAGAGTTCGCGAAACGCCGGCGACAGCATGCCCGCGATGCGCAGTCCGGGGAAGGCCTGCGCAATGCGGGCGCTGAGGCGCTGCAGCGTCTCCTCGGTGCTGCCGTACAGGTAGATACTGTCGCCGTAGGCATCCGCCGCCGCGAAGTATTGCCACATCAGATCCGGACCGCTGACGCGCTGCTGCAGGTCGTGACCGCTGCGCCGCATCAGCCAGGCGACCGGAGCGCCGTCGGGCAGCACCAAGTCGGCACCTCGGACGGCGCGCGCGAGGTGCTCGTCGTGGCGTGCCGTGACCACCGAATGCACGTTGCAGGCGCAGACATAGCGGCTTTCGCCGTCCGCAGCCCAGCGCAGGATCGCGGCGATGGCGCCGCCCCAATGGCCGACGTCGATCGGCGCGCCGAGGACGTCCTGGCGAGTGCGGTAAGCATCCATCAGGCGGCCGCCGCGACTTCATCGATCGCCGAGCGGTAGATTGCCAGCGTTTGCCGATAGTTGATGTCGGGCGAATAGAGCGCTTCATAGCGAGCGCGTGCGTTCATGCCCATCTGCCGCATGGCCGCGGGATGGTCGTGCGCCCACTGCAGCCGGGCCGTGAGGGCAGCGGCGTCGCCGGGGTCGAAGAGCAGGCCCGTCCGGCCGTCGTCGATCAACTCGGCGAGTGCGCCGATGCGGCTCGCGATGACCGGCAGGCCGGCGGCGAACG
Source organism: uncultured Acetobacteraceae bacterium (assembly GCA_964657785.1). GTDB lineage: Bacteria > Pseudomonadota > Gammaproteobacteria > Burkholderiales > Burkholderiaceae_C > LMDS01. The sequence goes on along the minus strand of CAZZWY010000014.1, from coordinate 15,873 downwards.
CCTCGACAAGCACGAGCGGGAAGTTCTCGTACCAGAGGCTCGGCAGCACGAGCGCGAGGGCCTGTCGCATCTCGGCCGTCACCTGCCCGCCGGGCAGCGCTCCGAGAAGCGTGATGCCCTCGAGCCCCGCCAGCGCCGCCTGCTCGGGGCCGGTGCCGGCGACCCGCAGCTTGTGGTGCCCGAACGCATGTCGTGCGGGTCCCCAGGCGCGTCCCAGGACCTCGATGCCTTTTTCGGGCGCCAGCCGGCCGACGTAGAGAAAGCCGCCGCGAACGCCCTCTGCAAACGGCGGCGATTCGACGAAATTGGGCTTGACGACGAGCCGCTGCGCCGGCAGCCCGGCCTCGATGAATTTGGCTCTGCAGAATCCGGTCAGCGCGACGAAACGGCTGACTTTGGTTTGCCACGTGCCGAGCGCGCGATGGGTGCCCAGCATCGCGACCATGACCGCGGTTCGTGTGCGCGATCCCTGGTAGCAGCGATGAATCAGGGCCGGCCATGGAAGGCGTCCGACGCAGTCCTCGCAGACCTTGCCGTTGCGAAGTAACATGGCCTGCGGGCAGGCAAGGCGAAAGTTGTGCAGCGTCTGCACGACCGGCACCTTTGCACTCGCACACGCCCAGATGACCGATGGCGAAATCCGCGCCAGGGTGTTGTGGACATGCACTACATCCGGTCGGTGCCGTTCGATCAGCGCCCGAGTTTCGGCGTGGCTCGCAGTCGACCAGACCGAGTTGACCGCGACTTTCAAGCGATTTGCAGACGCCAGACCGTCGTTATGGCGGCGACATTCGAAGACCGCGTGACCATGCGCTCGCAGCAGCGCGACTTCGGCGTCGACCACGCCGTCCTCCCCCCCGGATTGCAGGTAGCCGTTGTGAACCACCAGCACCCGGCACGGCGCGGTGTCAGCGCGCCGTGCACCGGAAGCCCGGTTTGCCGCATCGACATTGCTACCCGAAGCCTGCTCGACTTCGAACGCCGCCTGTCGCAGCCGGCTCACCGACCGGTCCGGTGCCGGGTTCGCGCCGGAGGGAATTGCCAGGGCTGTCTCCATCGTGCGAGGCTACGAAGGTGGGGTGACAGGCGAGTGAAGGTGCGTCCGTCGCGCGGCAGTCCATTCGGCGGGGTTCGAGACCCACACCACTTGCTTCATCAGCTCGGCTATTCAACTACCCCAACGAAGAACGCGCTCAAGAGGTGGCATCCGGAGTACGGCGTAAGCGGCCAGCGAAGTCATTTGGAGTCCTCGGGTGCCTGTCGTTGACGATCGTTGCCCAAATTCACGATGCCGCAGAGCAATTTAATAGGAGACTTTATGAGCAGCACACCCCTCGCACCCGTTTACGTGTCAAATGCCCGTCCTGAGTCAGAGGAGGGGGCTACATACCGAAAAATCGCCTGGCGACTTTTGCCGCTTCTGGTGATTTGTTACACCATCTCCTATTTGGACCGAGTGAACATCGGGTTTGCCAAGATTCACATGATGTCGGACCTGAGGCTTAGCGATACAATTTATGAGTTTGGTGCAGGAATATTTTTTCTGGGCTACGTGCTTGCTGGAAGCCATCCCGGCTGTCATGCTCGGCGCGGTTGTCTTCTACTTTTTGCCAGACAACGTCGCGAAGGTGAATTGGCTATCCGAAGAACAAAAGGCAATCGCGATTCAACGGCTGAGTGTCGAAAATTCGGAAAAAGAGAAAATTCCCATGAGTGCCGTATTTTTCAATAAGCGGGTCTGGCATTTGAGCGCGATCCTGTTCATGATCGTGATGGCGCTGTATGGGGTGTTCTTCTGGATGCCTACTCTTGTCGGTGAATCAGGGGTTAAAAACCCACTGTACGTTGGACTGTTGTCCGCCATTCCTTACCTGGTCGCCATCCCAGTAATGGTGCTCGTCGGCAAATTTTCGGATCGAACCGGCGAGCGTCGCATCCTCATGGTCGTCTTGTGCATTCTCGGGATGGCCGGAATTCTGCTGAGCATCCTCTGGCAGCACCAGACCTTCCTTCTGCTGGCGGCGATGACATTGGCGACTGCGGCAGTGATGACCATCCTGCCCTTGTTCTGGACCATGCCCACCGCGGTTTTGCAAGGAGGAGCAGCGGCTGCAGGCATTGCCTTGATCAATTCACTTGGCGTGACCGCCGGCTTCGTCGCCCCCTACATGGTGGGCTTTCTCCGCGACTTGACCAGGTCGAACAATGCAGCGATGGGCGTGCTCGCGGTGCTATGGGTCGTCGGCGCTGTGCTTGTCTGGACGTTCCCGAGGAAGGGTACCGTCCCGAGTGCTGCGGGAGCCTGAGATGGGAAACATCAAGGCCTTGTGTTTCGACGTGTTTGGCACGGTGGTCGATTGGCGCTCCGGGGTTGCCCGTGAGGCAACGGCATTCCTGCAGCGTCATGGCCGGCCCGACATCGATGGCTTCGAGTTTGCGGACCGATGGAGAAGTTTCTATCAACCGGCCATGGAAGCCTGTCGCACGCAAGGTCGGCCTTATGTGCGGTTGGATGTCCTTCATCGAGAGAACCTCGATCTCACACTCAAGTCCTATGGTTTCGAACCCGCCGCGATCCACGACCACGAGCTAAGCGATTTCTCTTTTGCTTGGCGCCGTTTGGATCCCTGGCCGGATTCCATCGAAGGACTGCGCAGGTTAAAGAGCGAGTTTATGATTGCCCCGCTGTCCAACGGAAATCTTGCGCTAATGGCCGCGATGGCAAAACGATCGGGTTTACCGTGGGATTTGATTTTGGGAGCGGAGGTCACCAGGACGTACAAACCGGCGCCGGATGCCTACTTGCTCACTGTGGACATTCTCGGCCTGCAGCCCGACGAGCTCTGTCTGGTCGCGGCCCACAACGACGATTTGGCAGCCGCACGCCAATGTGGGCTCACCACTGCGTTCGTGCTTCGATCCAAGGAACACGGACCTTGCCAAAAAACGGATCTAGGCCCGGAGGAAGAGTGGGATTACGTTGCCGAAAATATGCTCGATCTTGCGGACAAGTTGGATTGCTAAATCCAACCGGAGCTTTGTCAGACCGCAGCTATTCGGACAGGCGTATCTCGATTTGACCCAATGCGCCGTAGTCAGCCACGACGTGATCATGCGGCAGTATCTCCAGCGGCACCATGCAAGTGCCGCACGATGCCCAGTCGCCCAAGCGCAAGCCGGTACCGAGCGATGACAACTCGTTGACGAGCCAGGTCAACGCGGTGAGCGGATCGCCGAGCAGCGCGCGCCCTTCGCCCTCGCGCGTGTAGCGAACTTGGCCCTCCGCGCCGCGGACGGTTGCACGCACCCGGTGTGCCGCCAGATCGGCCCTCCGCCACGCCGCCGGCGCGGGCGGGCCGAACGCGAAGCGGCCGCAGCAGGCATCGTCTGCGATCAGTTGGGCCTTGCCGGCCCGGGCGAAGTCGGAAAAGCGCGAGTCGGGCAACTCGAAGGCCGGGTGGAGCGACGCGACGGCGGCCCGCACCTCTTCAGCGACGTAGGGCGCGGAGCGCGGCGGCAAAGGGGCGGCCATTCGAAACGCGAACTCGGGCTCGACCACACGCATGCGATTGCCGACGAGCGACAACCTCGTGCCGACCGGCTGGACGAAGGAATCGAGGATGCGGCCCGGCAGCGGGCAATCGACATGGATGTGCGCCTGCCCTGCGGCGCTGGTGGCCGCGATCTTCCAACCCACGACTGAGCGGTCGGCGACAGTGGGCAACGCGGCTTGGATCTCATGCGCCGCCCTGTCGTCGTTGGGACGCAGCGCAGTCGGCAAAGCATCGATGACGGTGCCCGTTTCTCTGCAGCGCCAGAGCAAGCGAGCGGCGGTGTAGGCGATACCTTGCATCTGGGGCCCTGCAGTGTCGGCCGCGATGTTGCCACACCGAGGTCGAGCGTCGTGTGCGCGCGGCACGCGTCGTCACCCGGGAGCGAAATCGCAGCCATGGCGAACTTCAGGGGGCCACCGGAGACTTCCCATCGCCGGCGCTGCATGATGGCGCTTTGGCGACGACGGGGAGACTCTGATGACGACAGCGGATGCGATCGCGCGACCTTGCCAGGGCATTCGCTTCGGCTTGCTGGCGGCCGCGGTGTGCGGGTTGGCGTCGCTGCCTGCGATTGCTTGGGCGGGCGACAGGGAGGCTTGCCAGGCGGCCGCGGGCCAGCTGTTGGTGGGTCACGTCGTGACGGCCCCGAGGTTCCAACACGGAATCTTCCGGCAGGGCGTGGAGCTCTCGCACACTCATCTGACGCTGCGAGGCGACGCGGATGGCAACGACTACGACATTGCGATCGACAACGTCTTCGCCGCCGGGTATCGCAAGGGCTCGAAGGCGGTGCCCGCGCCGCTGAACGGAATTTCGGTGGGCGATGCGCTGGAGCTGTGCGGCCTGCCGTTCACCGGCGGAATGCACTGGGTCCACAACAATTGTGGTGACCCACCGGTGCCACAAGACCCCGATGGGTGGATCAAGGAGATCTCGTCAACCGGCTCGGTCGGACCGAACCTGGAGTCGAGCGAAGCCTTTTGCCATTTGTGGCCGCATCGTTGAACGGGGGAGACGCTACTCCCCACGGCCTCGAGGATCTCGTCGGAGGGCAGTTCAGCGGCGGCGTCGAGCCAGCCTCGCTGCTGCGCCACGGTGCGCAGCGGCCAGCTTGTCGCGCCCCATCAGCTTGCTACGCGCGATCTCGCGCACGGTGTCGCTGGCGCGAAGTCGCACGAGCATCTGTCGGTACTGGAGCATCGTCGAAGCGGACGGTGTCCGAGGCGACGGGAGGGCTGTTCGCGTCGAGTGGCGTCGCGCTCGACGTGGGGGCGGCGGTGCGAGCGAGTTGGGGGCCGACCGTCACGGGCTGCGCTGCGCCCTCGCCGCCTCGTCGGCCGGTTTGAAGCTTCGCCGTTTGCTCAGTCGCCGACCAGTTCGAACTCGACGGCGATCTCGTCCTGCACCGCGATCAAGCCGTTGCCGACCGCATACGGCACGATGCCGAAGTCGGATTGCCGCAGCACGAAAGCGCCGCGCACTTGCAGCCGCTGCGGCAGGCCCCGAACGTCGAGCGCGAGCCATTGCGCGCGCCGTTGACCGTGCAGCGTGACCTCGATCTGCGCCATCGGCTTGGGCAGTTCGCCGACCAGGGCCAGCGTGCGCAGACGCAGTGTCGGGAACCGCGCTGCTTGCAGATTATCCTCGCCCAGCATGTGCGCTCGCGTCGCCGCGATCGCTTCGGGCGACAGCGTCGCCGCGAATGCCGAGCCGAGCGCGGCCCGAAGCTCGGCGCGGTCGATCTCCAGCCGGTCGAGGTGCAGCACGATGTCGCAGCGCGAGCCGGCGAGGTCGCCGGCGGCGAGCAGGCAGGCACCGGAAAAGTCGACGGCCGACAGCACGTGGTTGTGGCCCAGTCGTGCGGCCCGGCCGGCGCGAAAGACGTAGGCTCGCAGCGACGAGGCCGCCGGGTCGAACCGGAGCACGCGTCGACCGGCGGCGCTCGCCGCTGCGTACGGCGCGAACACCACGTCGTCGCTGTCGGCGCCGGCCGACGACGGGATCGTCGTGCCGGCGGGAGGGCCGGAGTGGGTCGGCACGGCGCAGCCGGCCATCGCGGCGATCAGCGCCACCCACAGCGCCGCGACCGCGCCGAACGCGGCGGCCTGTTGATGCCACAGCCCCTCTTCGCGGGTGAGGCCCGGCAGGGCAAGAACGGGAAGACCGGCCATGGTGGTTCAGTATGACAGTTCGCTCCGGCGACCCGCGGCCCTCCGTCCACGGCACGGGCCCGACCGCCTGTCAGGCGTACGCCCAGTAGATGCGTCAATGCTGCCGACGCGACTCGAAGACCCGTTGCAGAAGGCAGAACACGAACAGCAGCGCGCCGATCACGATGCGCGTCCACCACGAGCTGAGCGAACCGTCGAACGCGATCAGCGTCTGGATGATGCCCAGGATCAGCACACCGAACAGCGTGCCCGCCACATAGCCCACGCCGCCGCTGAGCAGCGTGCCGCCGATCACGACCGCGGCGATCGCGTCGAGCTCGAGCCCGACCGCGTGCAGGCCATAGCCCGACAGCATGTAGAACGTGAACACCACGCCGGCCAGCGCCGAGCTGAAGCCACTGAAGGTGTAGACCAGCACGAGGGTGCGCGCGACCGGCAGCCCCATCAGCAGCGCCGAGGGTTCGCTGCCGCCGATCGCGTAGACGGTGCGGCCGAACTCGGTCGCGTGCGCAAGCCAGATGCCGATCGCGACCATGCCGAGCGCGAGGAGCGCGCCGATCGTGATCGATGCGCCACCCGCCCAGAGCGGAATGCGCGCCTGCGAGATCGCGGTGTAGGTCGCATCGGTGATGCTGATCGAGTCGATGCTGATCAGGTAGCACAGGCCACGCGCGAGGAACATGCCGGCGAGCGTGACGATGAACGGCTGCAACCGAAAGCGCTGGATCAGCCAGCCCATGAACGCGCCGAACGCGGTACCCATCGCCAGCACCAGCGGGATCGCCTGCCACGCGCTCCAGTGATGGTGCTCGACCAATGCGGCCGAGGCCATCGTCGTCAGCGCGATCACCGAACCCACCGAGAGGTCGATGCCACCCGACAGGATCACGAAGGTCATACCGACGCCGACGATGCACAGGAAGGCGTTGTCGATCAGCAGGTTCAGCAACACCTGCACCGAGAAGAAGCCGGTGTAGGCGACCGAGCCGTATCCGGCGGTCAGGGCGAACACGACGATCGTGCCGAGCAGCGGCACGTAGCGCGAATCCAGTCGCATCGCCGGCTCTGTCGCGTTCATCGCGCAGCACCCGCGGCGGGCCGCACGACCCACCTGCGCACTGCGGCCCGGAACTCGGCCGACTGCATCAGCATCACGATGAACACGACCGTCGCCTTCACGACCATGTTGATCTCGGGCGGCACGCCGATCGAGTAGATCGTCGAGGTCAGCGTCTGGATGATCAGCGCGCCGAGCACGCTGCCGGCCAGGCTGAATCGCCCGCCGGTGAGGGCGGTGCCGCCGAGCGTGACGGCGAGGATCGCGTCGAGCTCCATCAGCATGCCGGCGTTGTTGCCGTCGGCGCTCTTCACGTTCGAGCTGATCACGAGGCCGGCCACGCCCGCCGCGAAGCCGCAGAACGTGTAGACGCAGATCGTGATCAGCCGCTCGTGCAGGCCGGCCAGCCGAGCGGCCGCCGGGTTGATGCCGATCGCCTGGATGAACAGGCCGAGCGCGGTCCGGGTCATCAGCCAATGCAGCGCGCCCCACACTGCCACCGCGATGAACACCGCGAACGGCAGTCCGAGCAGAAAACCGTTGCCGAGAAAGAAGAATGGCGCGTAGTAGACGGTGATGATCTGTCCGCCGGTCAGGAGCTGCGCGATGCCGCGGCCTGCGACCATCAGAATCAGCGTCGCGATGATCGGCTGCATGCCGACCTTCGCGACCAGCACGCCGTTCCACAACCCGCACAGCGCGGCCACCGCGAGCGCGGTGAGCAGCGCCAAGCTCATCGGGAAGCGGCTCACGTGCGTCTGCACGCCGTCCTTCACGACGAGCTCGCCGCCGATCATCAGCGCGGCGACCGCGGCGGCGATCGCGACGGTCGCGCCGACCGAGATGTCGATGCCGCGGGTGGCGATCACCAGCGTCATGCCCATCGCGACGAGTGCGAGCGGCGCCGCGCGGTTGAGGATGTCGATGACGCTGCCGTACAGGTGGCCGTCGCGCCACTGGAGCTGCCAGAAGCCGGGATTGAAGACCGCGTTCACCGCCAGCAGCAGCACGAGCGTGACGAACGGCCACAAGAGCCGGTGACGAAGCAAGCGCTGCATCGTCAGGTGCCCGCCGCGATCAGGCGGTACACGGCCTGCTCCGAGCTGTTGCCCGGCAGCTCGCCGACCTTGCTGCGGTCGCGCATCACGACGATGCGATCGGCCACGCGCACGACCTCGTCCATCTCCGACGAGATGAACAGCACGCCGAGACCGCCGCGCGCGAGTGAAAGGATCTCGTTCATGATTTCCTGCTTGGCGGCCACGTCGATACCGCGCGTCGGTTCGTCGAGGATCAACAGCCGCGGCTCGGTCGCGAGCCAGCGCGCCAGCACGACCTTCTGCTGGTTGCCACCGGAGAGCAGCGCGACCGGGGTGTCGATGTCGGCGGTCTTGATGCCGAGTGCTTTCACGAAGCGGTCGGCGATCTCCTTCTGCCGCGCGGTCGACAGGAACTTCCAGAGGCCGAGCCGCGCCTGCAGCGCGAGCGCGATGTTTTCGCGCACCGAGAGGTCGGCCACGATGCCGTCGTGCTTGCGCTCTTCCGGGCACATGCCCAAGCCGTGGCGGATCGCCTGCGCCGGGTTGTCGAAGCGTGCACGCGTGCCGTCGATCTGCAGCTCGCCGCTGTCGGCGCGGTCGAGGCCGAACAGCAGCCGCGCGAGCTCGGTGCGGCCCGAGCCCAGCAGCCCGCCCACGCCGACCACCTCACCGCGGCGCAGGCTGAGGTCGACCGGGTTCAGCATGCCGCGGCGGCCGAACCCGCGCGCCGCCAGCAGTACCTCGCCGGCCCCGGCCTGCGCGCTGTCGTTGCGGCCCGCCGCCGCGCTCAGCTCGCGCCCGACCATCGCGGTGATCAGCGCCGCGGGCGGCAGATTGGCCTTCAGGTACTCGCCGACGAGTTCGCCGTTGCGCAGCACCGTGATGCGGTCGGAGATCGCGTACATCTGCTCGAAGAAGTGCGTGACGAACAGGATCGCCATGCCCTCGCCGCGCAAGAGGCGCAGCACCGCGAACAGGCGCTGGACCTCCTGTTCGTCGAGGCTGGAGGTCGGCTCGTCGAGGATCAGCACCTTCGCGTCGACACTCAGCGCGCGTGCGATCGCGACCATCTGCTGCACCGCGACCGGGTAGCTTGAGAGCAGGCGCGTCACGTCGATGTCGAGGTTGAGCCGCGAGAGCAGTGCACGCGCATCGACCGCCATGCGCGACCAGTCGATGCGCCACAAGCCGCTCGCCCCCTTGCGCGGGTAGCGACCGGCGAAGATGTTCTCGGCGACCGAGAGGTTCGGGCAGAGGTTCACCTCCTGGTAGACGGTGCTGATGCCCAGCCGCTGCGCCGCGGCGGGCGAGGTCGGGTGAACGACCACGCCGTTCAAGGTCAGCTCGCCCGCATCGGCTGGGTAGACGCCAGTCAGCAGCTTGATCAGCGTCGACTTGCCGGCACCGTTCTGCCCCATCAGCGCGTGGATTTCGCCAGCGCGCAGCCGGAGGTCCACGCCCGACAGCGCGAGCACGCCCGTGAAGCGGCGGGTGAGCCCGCGCGCTTCGAGAACCACGCTGCCGACCAAGATCAGTATTTCCGGTTCGGAAACTCTTTGGCCGCCACTTCCATCGGGAACACGCCTTCCTGCGTGACGATGCGCTTCGGGATCGTCTTGCCGGCCTTCAGGTCCTTCACGGCCTGCATCAGCTGCGGCCCGAGCAGGGGGCTGCACTCGACACTCACGTTCATCTTGCCGGCGATCATCGCCTCGAAGGCGCCCTTCACGGCGTCGACCGAGATGATCGTGATGTCTTTCCCGGGCTTCAGGCCGGCCTCCTCGATCGCCTGGATCGCGCCGATCGCCATGTCGTCGTTGTGCGAATAGAGCACGTTGATCTTGTTGCCCTCGGCCTTCAGGAACGCCTCCATCACCTCCTTGCCCTTGGCGCGCGTGAAGTCGCCGGTCTGCGAGCGGATGACCTTGAACTTCGGGTCGGCCTTGATGATTTCCTCGAAGCCTTTCTTGCGGTCGATCGCCGGCGCCGAACCCACGGTGCCCTGCAGCTCGACGATGTTCACGGGCGTCGTCGATCCCTTGGTCTTCTCGACCAGCCAGCGGCCGGCGCGGCGGCCTTCCTCGACGAAATCGGAGCCCATGAAGCTGACCCAGAGCGTGTCGTCCTTCTCGCTGACGGCGCGGTCCGAGAGGATCACCGGAATTTTCGCGGCCTTGGCCTCCTGCAGCACGGTGCCCCAGCCGGATTCGACGACCGGCGAGAACGCGATCACGTCGACCTTCTGCGCGATGAACGCGCGGATCGCCTTGATCTGGTTCTCCTGCTTCTGCTGCGCGTCCGAGAACTTGAGGTCGATGCCGGCGTCCTTCGCCGACGACTTGATCGACTCGGTGTTCGCGGTGCGCCATTCGCTCTCGGCACCGACCTGCGAGAAGCCGAGCACGATCTTGTTGCCCTGCGCGAGCGCGGCGGGAATCGGCAGGCCGGCGGCGATCAGGGCCGCGATAACGGTACGACGGGTGTTCATGCGTGTTGTCTCCTCTTCGGGTGGTGTGTTCAGGCGGTGCTGAATCGGTGCACGGTCGTGCTCTTGAACGTCTCGCCGGGCCGCAGCACGGTGGATGGGAATTCGGGGCGGTTGGGCGAGTCGGGGTAGTGCTGCGTCTCGAGGCACACGCCGTCGCCCTGCCGGTAGGCTTGGCCGTGCGCGCCGCGCAACCGTCCGTCGAGAAAGTTGCCGGAATAGAACTGCACGCCGGGCTCGGTGGTGGCGATCTCCATCACGCGGCCGGAGACCGGGTCGGCGAGCCGCGCCGCGTGCACGAGGCCGCTGGCGCCGGCACGGTCGATGACGAAGCAATGGTCGTAGCCGAGCGCCGTCATCAACTGCGCGTCGCCGCTGCGGATGCGCTCGGCGATTCGGGTCGGTTGGCGGAAGTCGAAGGGCGTGCCGTCCACTCGCTTGATGCCGGTCGGGATCAGCCCGGCATCGACCGGCAGGAAGGCGCTCGCGTTCAGCGTCAGTTCGTGTTCGAGTGCGCTGCCGGCGCCGGCGAGGTTGTAGTAGCCGTGATGGGTCAGGTTGAGCACGGTCGGGTCTGCGGTCGTCGCGCGATAGTCGATGCGCCATTCGTTGGCCGGCGTCAGCGTGTAGCGCACCGTCACGTCGAGGCGGCCTGGGTAGTGCTCGTCGCCGTCGTCGCTGGTCAGCGTGAGTTCGAGCGCGACGCTGCCGTCGGCTTGCACGGGCACCGGCTCGATCGCCCACCAGCGCTTGCCGAAACCCGCGGGGCCGCCGTGCAGCGCGTGCGCGCCATCGTTCCGCGCGAGCTGATGCGGCGCGCCGTCGAGCGTGAAGCGACCGTCCGCGATGCGATTGCCGTAGCGCCCGACCAGCGTGCCGAAATCCGGATTGCGGTCGAGATAGTCGGCGAGGTTGTCGAAGCCGAGCACGACGTTCGCGCAGCGCCCGTCGCGGTCCGGGCATTCCAGCGCCGTGACGATGCCGCCGAGGTTGATCGCGCGGAGCACGAGCCCGCGGCCGTTGTCCAGCGTGTGCTCCAGCACCTCGCGGCCATCGGGCAGCCGGCCGTAGACGCGCGCTTCGCTCATGCGATCAGACCCATCCGCCATCGACGATGAAGTCCTGCGCAGTGCACATTGCGCTGTCGTCGGCCAGGAGGAACAGGGCCATGCGCGCGATGTGCTCCGGCAGCAGCGGCCGGTTGATGCACTGGCCGCGCGCGATGTCTTCCTTGCCCTTCTCGTCGAGCCACAGGCGGATCTGCTTCTCGGTCATCACCCAGCCCGGCACCAGCGTGTTGACGCGGATGTTGAACGGCCCGAAGTCGCGCGCGAGGCTGCGCGTCAGGCCCTGCACCGCCGCCTTCGAGGTGGTGTAGACGGGCATGCCGCCCTGCTTGAGCTTCCAGCTGACCGAACCGAAGTTGACGATGGCGCCGCCACCGTTCGCCTTCATGTCGGCTGCGACGTTCTTCGCGGCGAAGAACTGGTGCTTCAGGTTGACCGCGATGCCGGCGTCCCAACTGTCCGAGGTCGTCTCGTCGATCGCGTGGCGCGTGTCGTTCGCGGCGTTGTTCAGCAACGCGGTGATCGGGCCGATGCGGTCCCGGATGGCGTCGATCGCCTGGTCGAGCGCGTCGATGTTCGTCAGGTCGGCAGCGACGAAGGCCGGCGCGTGGCGCGCGCCGCACAGCGTGTCGACCAGGGCCTGGCCGGCAGCCACATCGATGTCGATGAAGCCGACGCGCGCGCCCTGCTCGACGAACGCCTGCACCAGCGCGGCACCGATGCCTGTCGCGCCGCCGGTGATCAACACGGCGCGGTCTTGCAGGCTCGGGTAGCAGGCGAACGAAGTCATGGGAGCGTGAGGAGAGGGTCTATAAGGTCATACTAAAAGACAGACAAACGGGCAAATAAGAGGGAAAACACTCACGGCATCGTCATAAAGACAGACTTTATGATGCGATCCGCACTCATCTCGCAACCCGCTCATGCCCCACGCCCGTCCTCCGCTCCGATCCGCCGCCTGGTTCGGCACGGCCGACAAGAACGGCTTCATGTACCGCAGCTGGATGAAGAACCAGGGCATCCCGGACCACGAATTCGACGGCCGCCCGGTCATCGGCATCTGCAACACCTGGTCGGAGCTGACGCCGTGCAACGCGCACTTCCGCCAGCTCGCCGAGCGCGTTCGGCGCGGCGTGTTCGAGGCCGGTGGCTTGCCCGTCGAGTTCCCGGTGTTCAGCAACGGCGAATCGAACCTGCGGCCGACGGCGATGTTCACGCGCAACCTCGCGAGCATGGATGTCGAAGAGGCGATCCGCGGCAACCCGATCGACGCGGTGGTGCTGATGGTGGGCTGCGACAAGACCACGCCCGCGCTGTTGATGGGCGCCGCGAGTTGCGACGTGCCCGCGATCTGCGTGACGGGCGGGCCGATGCTCAACGGCAAACACCACGGCCGCGACATCGGTTCGGGCACCGTGGTCTGGCAGCTCTCGGAACAGGTCAAGGCCGGCAAGATCACGCTGCACGAGTTCATGTCGGCCGAGTCCGGCATGTCGCGCTCGGCGGGCACCTGCAACACGATGGGCACGGCTTCGACGATGGCCTGCATGACCGAAGCGCTCGGCGTCAGCCTGCCGCACAACGCGGCGATCCCGGCGGTCGATGCGCGGCGCTCGGTGCTCGCGCACATGAGCGGCATGCGCATCGTGCAGATGGCGCTCGAAGGCATGAACCTCTCGCAGATCCTGACGCGCGAGGCGTTCGAGAACGCGATCCGCGTCAATGCCGCGATCGGCGGCTCGACCAACGCGGTGATCCACCTGAAGGCGATCGCCGGCCGCATCGGCGTGCCGCTCGAACTCGAGGACTGGACGCGCCTCGGCAAAGGCACGCCGACGCTGGTCGACCTCCAACCCTCGGGCCGCTTCCTGATGGAGGAGTTTTATTACGCCGGCGGGCTGCCGGCCGTGCTGCGCCGGATGGGCGAGGCCGGCCTGCTTCCGCACCCCGACGCGCTGACGGCCAACGGCCTGAGCCTGTGGGAGAACGTGAAGGACGCGCCGATGCTGAACGACGAGGTCATCCGCCCGCCCGGCCAGCCGCTCGTCGCCGACGGCGGCATCTGCGTGCTGCGCGGCAACCTCGCCCCCCGCGGTGCGGTGCTCAAGCCTTCGGCCGCGACCGCCTCGCTGCTGAAGCATCGCGGCCGCGCGGTCGTGTTCGAGAACCTCGCCGACTACAAGGCGCGCATCGACGATCCCGGCCTCGTCGTCGATGCGGACTCGGTGCTGGTGCTGAAGAACTGCGGCCCGCGCGGCTACCCCGGCATGGCCGAGGTCGGCAACATGGGCCTGCCCTCGAAGCTGCTCGCGCAGGGCGTGACCGACATGGTGCGCATCAGCGATGCGCGCATGAGCGGCACCGCCTACGGCACGGTGGTGCTGCACGTCGCGCCCGAGGCGCGCGCCGGCGGGCCGCTCGCAGTGGTGCAGGAGGGCGACTGGATCGAGCTCGATTGCGCCCGCGGCCGCCTGCACCTCGACATCGACGACACCGAGTTGCAAGCGCGCTTGGCCGCCTGGACCGCTGAGAAGAAAGAGAACCCGGCCGACGCCGCCGGCTACCGCAAGCTCTACGTCGAACACGTGCTGCAGGCCGACGAGGGCTGCGACTTCGACTTCCTCGTGGGCTGCCGCGGCGCGGCAGTGCCTGCGCATTCCCACTGACAACAACCAGAAGGAGACAAACCAATGAAGTTCATCAAGACCCTGACGATCATTGCGACGACCAGCGCACTGCTGTTCGGCGGCGCCGCGCTGGCGCAGGACAAGGGCACGATCGGTGTCTCGATGCCGACCAAGTCATCGGCGCGCTGGATCTCCGATGGCGACAGCATGGTGAAGTCGCTGAAGGACAAGGGCTACAAGGCCGACCTGCAATACGCCGACGACGACATCCCGAACCAGCTCGCGCAGGTCGAGAACATGATCACCAAGAAGGTCAAGGTGCTGGTGATCGCGGCGATCGACGGCAGCACACTCTCGAACGCGCTGCAGAAAGCGGCCGACGCCGGCATCAAGGTCATCGCCTACGACCGGCTGATCAAGGGCTCGAAGAACGTCGACTACTACGCCACGTTCGACAACTTCCAGGTCGGCGTGCTGCAGGCCACTTCGATCGTCGACAAGCTGGGTCTCAAGCAGGGCAAGGGCCCGTTCAACATCGAGCTCTTCGGCGGCTCGCCCGACGACAACAACGCCTTCTTCTTCTACGACGGCGCGATGAGCGTGCTCAAGCCCTACCTCGACAGCGGCAAGCTGGTGGTGCGCAGCAAGCAGATGGGGATGGACAAGGTCGGCACGCTGCGCTGGGACGGTGCGGTGGCGCAGGCGCGCATGGACAACCTGCTCAGCGCCTTCTACGGCAACGCCCGCGTCGACGCGGTGCTGTCGCCCTACGACGGCCTGTCGATCGGCATCCTGTCGTCGCTGAAGGGCGTGGGCTACGGCACGCCGAAGCAGCCGATCCCGGTCGTCTCGGGGCAGGACGCCGAGGTGGCTTCGGTCAAGTCGATGCTGCGCGGCGAGCAGACCTCGACCGTGTTCAAGGACACGCGCGAGCTTGCGAAGGTCACGGTGACGATGATCGACGAGATGCTGAGCGGCAGACCCGTCGACATCAACGACACCAAGACCTACAACAACGGCGTGAAGGTCGTGCCGTCGTACCTGCTCAAGCCGGTCAGCGTCGACATCTCGAACTGGAAACCGGTCCTGGTCGACAGCGGCTACTACAAGGAATCGCAGATCAAGTAGGGCCGGCGATGAACTTGTTGGAGATGCGCGGCATTACGAAGCGTTTTCACGGCGTGACCGCGCTCAGCGACGTGAACCTCGCGGTTCGCGCCGGCGAGATCCACGCGGTGGTCGGTGAGAACGGCGCGGGCAAGTCGACGCTGATGAAGGTGCTCAGCGGTGTGTACCCGCACGGCGAGTACGAGGGCGAGATCCGCTTCGAGGGCGAGGAGCGCCGCTTCGGCGGCATCGCCGACAGCGAACACGCCGGCATCATCATCATCCACCAGGAGCTGGCGCTGGTGCCGCTGCTCTCGATCGCCGAGAACATCTTCCTCGGCAACGAGCCTTCGCGCTTCGGCGTGATCGACTGGTTCGCGGCGCATGCGCAAACCCAGGCGCTGCTGCGCAAGGTCGGCCTGAACGAGCGGGCGGGTGCGCTGATCACCGACCTCGGCGTCGGCAAGCAGCAGCTCGTCGAGATCGCGAAGGCGCTGTCGAAACAGGTCAAGCTGCTGATCCTCGACGAACCGACCGCGAGCCTGAACGAAACCGACAGCGATGCGCTGCTCGCGTTGCTGCTGGAGCTGAAGGCACAGGGCATCGCCTGCATCCTGATCTCGCACAAGCTCAACGAGATCGCGAAGGTGGCCGACACCATCACGGTGATCCGCGACGGCAACACGGTGCGCAGCTTCGACTGTCGCAGCGAGGCCATCAGTGAAGATCGAGTGATCCAGGCGATGGTCGGCCGCGAGATGGCCG
>CAZZWY010000013.1:0-21059 GCA_964657785.1 uncultured Acetobacteraceae bacterium | reverse complement strand
AGCTGATCAACCCGATCGCGATGGAAGAGGGCCTGCGCTTTGCGATCCGCGAAGGCGGTCGCACCGTCGGGGCGGGGGTGGTGGCGAAGATCATCGCTTGAAGCGGGCCGTCGTGTCCGTCTTGAATCGGCAGTCCGTCCGTGGGGCGGACTGTCTCGCTCTTTAAGGAAAATCCATGTCCAAGCAGAAAATCCGCATTCGTCTGAAAGCGTTCGATTACAAATTGATCGACCAGTCTGCGCTCGAGATCGTCGATACCGCCAAGCGCACCGGCGCGATTGTCAAGGGCCCCGTGCCGCTGCCCACACGCATGCAGCGCTTCGATATCCTGCGGTCGCCGCACGTCAACAAGACCTCGCGCGACCAGTTCGAGATTCGCACGCACCAGCGCCTGATGGACATCGTCGACCCGACGGACAAAACCGTCGACGCCCTGATGAAGCTTGATTTGCCGGCCGGTGTGGACGTCGAGATCAAGCTGCAGTAACAGCGGCTGCAAGCTCCGGCTTGCGCCGCTACGGTCGAATGCTATAATCGCAGGCTTTTCGCACGCTGGCCTGTTCGGTACAGCGTCGCGTGAGACCATCAACCCGACCAATCGATGTCGGGCTCGTGAACAAAAGCTCCCATGCGGCTCAGCGCCGCAGCCGGGAGCTGGAGAATATTTATGACGACAGCCAATCCAGGCCATCGCCTCGGCCTGCTCGGGCGGAAGGTCGGCATGATGCGCGTCTTCACCGATGAAGGCGATGCCATCCCGGTGACGGTGCTCGACGTGTCCAACAACCGAGTCGCCCAGGTCAAGACGGAGCAGACCGACGGCTACAGCGCGATCCAGGTGGCGTTCGGCCAACGCAAGGCGTCCCGCGTGTCCAAGCCCGAGGCCGGGCACTTCGCCAAGGCGGGTGTCGAGGCGGGTGAGATTCTTCAGGAATTCCGGGTGCCGGCCGATGTCGCCGCGGGCTACAAAGCCGGCGCGACGGTGCCGGTCGCCGGCGTTTTCGCGGTCGGGCAGCGGGTCGACGTGCAGGGCACTTCGATCGGCAAGGGTTTCACCGGCACGATCAAGCGCCACAACTTCAGCTCGCAGCGTGCATCGCACGGCAACAGCCGTTCGCACAACGTCCCGGGCTCGATCTCGATGGCGCAGGACCCGGGTCGCGTCTTCCCCGGCAAGAAAATGTCCGGCCAGCGCGGCAACGTGACGAAGACCGTTCAGAACCTCGACATCGTCCGCATCGACGAGGCCCGTCAGCTGCTGCTCGTCCGTGGCGCGGTGCCCGGCGCGAAGACCGGCCACGTGGTCGTGAGTCCTGCCGTCAAGGTTCGTCCGGTCAAGGTCGTGCAGGCGAACATCGCCGCCGCCCCCGCGCCCGCGAAGAAGGGAGGCAAGTGATGCAGCTCGAATTCATGAACGACCAGGGTCAGCCGGGCGACAAGGTCGATGCGCCCGACACGCTCTTCGGTCGCGAGTACAACGAAGCGCTGGTGCACCAGATCGTCGTCGCGTTCCAGGCCAATGCGCGGCAAGGCACGCGCGCGCAGCTCGACCGCACGATGGTCAAGCATTCGACCAAGAAGCCGTGGCGCCAGAAGGGTACCGGCCGGGCTCGCGCGGGCATGACCTCGTCGCCGCTGTGGCGCGGAGGCGGCCGGATTTTCCCGAACAGCCCGGACGAGAACTTCACGCAGAAGGTCAACAAGAAGATGTACCGCGCGGGAATGGCGGCGATCTTCTCGCAGCTGGTTCGGGAGGGGCGTCTGGCCGTCGTCGACTCGCTGGTCGTCGATTCACCGAAGACCAAGCTCCTGGCCGCGAAGTTCAAGGCGATGGGCCTGGACTCGGTACTGGTCATCACCGATCAGCTGGACGACAACCTGCTGCTCGCATCGCGCAATCTGGTCAACGTGCTCGTGGTCGAGCCGCGGCACGCGGATCCGCTGGCGCTCGTGCACTACAAGAAGGTGCTCGTGACGAAGGCGGCCGTCGAGCAACTCAAGGAGATGCTGGCATGAACAGCGCGGCTCACACCAAATCGGCGCACACCGAGAACCGTCTTGCACAGGTGCTGATCGCGCCGATCGTGTCCGAAAAGGCGACGATGGCCGCGGAGAAGCACAACCAGGTGCTCTTCAAGGTCATGCGCGATGCGACCAAGCCGGAGATCAAGGCTGCCGTTGAATTGATGTTCAAGGTCGATGTCGTGTCGGTCTCGACCGTGGTTCAAAAGGGCAAGGTCAAGCGCTTCGGCAAGTCCATGGGCCGCCGCGACCACGTCAAGAAGGCGTATGTGTCGTTGAAGGCGGGCCAGGAGCTCAACTTCTCCGGGGAGGCCGCGTAATGGCCGTCATCAAAGTCAAGCCGACTTCGCCGGGCCGTCGTGCCGTGGTGAAGGTGGTTCATGCGCATCTGCACAAGGGCCGGCCCGAAGCCTCGCTGCTCGAGCCCCAGATGCAGAACGCCGGCCGCAACAACAACGGCCACATCACGATTCGCCATCGTGGCGGTGGCCACAAGCACCACTACCGCGTGGTCGACTTCGTCCGCAACAAGGACGCGATCCCCGCGAAGGTCGAGCGTATCGAGTACGACCCGAACCGCACTGCGCACATCGCGCTCGTGTGCTACGCCGACGGCGAGCGCCGCTACATCATCGCCCCGCGCGGGCTGGATGTCGGCGCGACGATCCTGAGCGGCGCGGAGGCCCCGATCAAGGCCGGCAACACCTTGCCGATCAAGAACATTCCGGTCGGCTCGATCATCCACGCGATCGAGATGCTGCCGGGCAAGGGCGCTCAGATCGCCCGCTCGGCGGGGACGTCGGCGACGCTGCTGGCGCGCGAAGGCGTTTATGCCCAGGTTCGGTTGCGCTCCGGTGAAGTCCGCAGGATCCACATCGACTGCCGCGCGACGATCGGTGAGGTCTCCAACGAAGAGCACAGCCTGCGGCAGTACGGCAAGGCGGGGGCAATCCGCTGGAAGGGCATCCGGCCGACGGTTCGAGGTGTGGCGATGAACCCGGTGGATCACCCGCACGGGGGCGGTGAAGGCCGCACGGGCGAAGGCCAGGCGCCGGTCTCGCCGTGGAACACGCTGACCAAGGGCTATCGCACGCGCAACAACAAGCGCACGCAGACGATGATCGTCGCGCGCCGCAAGAAATAAGGAACGGCCATGACGCGTTCACTCAAGAAGGGCCCGTTCGTCGACCACCACCTTCAGGCGAAGGTCGAAAAGGCCGCGGCGACGAAAGACAAGAAGCCGATCAAGACCTGGTCGCGCCGCTCGACGATCCTGCCCGACTTCATCGGCGTGACGATCGCGGTGCACAACGGCAAGCAGCACGTGCCGGTCTACATCTCGGACCAGATGGTCGGCCACAAGCTCGGAGAATTTGCGCTGACCCGTACGTTCAAGGGGCACCCGGCCGACAAGAAGGCCAACAAGAAGTAAGGATGACGACGATGGAAACCAAAGCGATCGTCCGCGGCGTGCGCCTTTCGGCCGACAAGGGCCGGCTCGTTGCCGACCTGGTGCGTGGCCGACCGGTCGACCAAGCGCTCAACATCCTGACCTTCACCCCCAAGCGGGCTGCGGGGATCATCAAGAAGTGCCTCGAGTCCGCGATCGCGAACGCCGAGCACAACGACGGTGCCGACATCGACGAGCTGAAGGTCAAGACGATCTTCGTCGAGCAGGGTGCCACGCTGAAACGGTTCTCCGCGCGGGCCAAGGGCCGTGGCAACCGCATCAGCAAGCCGACCGCGCACATCTACATCACCGTCGGCAACTAAAGGCAACGACCATGGGACAAAAGATTCACCCCACCGGGTTTCGCCTGCCGGTCACGCGCAACTGGGCGTCGCGGTGGTACGCGTCGAACAAGAATTTCGCGACGATGCTGGCTGAAGATCTGAAGGTCCGCGAGTACCTGAAGGCGAAGCTCAAGAGCGCCGCGGTGTCGCGCATCCTGATCGAACGCCCGGCGAAGAACGCGCGCATCACCATCTTCTCGGCCCGTCCGGGCGTGGTGATCGGCAAGAAGGGCGAGGACATCGAGAACCTGAAGGCGGAACTGACGCGCCGCCTCGGCGTGCCGGTCGCGGTCAACATCGAGGAAGTACGCAAGCCCGAAGTGGATGCGCAACTGATTGCCGACTCGATCACCCAGCAGCTCGAGAAGCGCATCATGTTTCGCCGGGCGATGAAGCGGGCGATGCAAAACGCGATGCGGCTCGGTGCGCAGGGCATCAAGCTGATGTCTTCCGGGCGCCTGAACGGAATCGAGATCGCACGTTGCGAGTGGTATCGCGAAGGTCGCGTGCCGCTTCATACGCTGAAGGCCGACATCGACTATGGCTTTTCGGAAGCGAAGACGACCTACGGCATCATCGGCGTCAAGTGCTGGGTCTACCGCGGTGACCGCCTTGCCAACGGCGAATCGCCGGGCATCGTGACGCCGCCGGGCGCCGAGGACGATCGCCGTGGACCGCGTCGCGGCCCGCCGCGGGGTCCGGGCGGCGCGCCGGGCGGCCGGAGTGGTCGTCCGGGATCGGGCGGCGGTGGGTTCGACCGCGGTGCCCCGCCGCGTGCCAGCGCCGCGCCGGTCGACGCGACGGCGGCGGTACCAGCGGGCGAGGCCGCCAAGGGCACCGGCCCTGCGGTCAAACGCGTCCGCAAGGCGGTTCCGCTGGACGCGGCACCCGCTTCGCCCGGTGCCAAAGGAGAATAAAAGATGCTGCAACCTGCACGCAGAAAATATCGCAAGGAACAAAAGGGCCGCAACACCGGCGTTGCGACCCGCGGGGCCAACGTCTCCTTCGGCGACTTCGGTTTGAAGGCGACGGAGCGTGGCCGACTCACTGCACGTCAGATCGAAGCGGCCCGCCGCGCGATCTCGCGTCACGTGAAGCGCGGCGGTCGTATCTGGATTCGCATCTTCCCGGACAAGCCGATCTCGCAGAAACCGGCCGAAGTCCGCATGGGTAACGGCAAAGGCAATCCCGAGTACTACGTTGCCGAAATTCAGCCCGGCAAGGTGCTGTACGAGATCAACGGCGTCGCCGAAGAACTTGCCCGCGAAGCGTTCACCCTCGCTGCAGCCAAGCTGCCGCTGAGGTGCACCTTCGTCATGCGCCAGGTCGGCGCCTGAGAAAGACGATCATGAAAGCATCCGACTATCGCGCGAAGGATGTCGACGCCCTGCAAAAGGAAGTCGGCGATCTGCTCAAGGCCCACTTCGGCCTGCGCATGCAGAAGGCCACGCAACAACTGAGCAACCACTCGCAGCTGGGCAACACCCGCCGCGACATCGCGCGGGCAAAGACTGTGCTGGCGCAGAAGAAGAAGGAAGCAGCGAAATGAGCGACGAAGCAATCGCCGAGGCCGGCACTGCAGCGCAGGTCGAGTCGCCGAAGAAGAACACCCGCACGCTCGTCGGCAAGGTGGTCAGCGACAAGCGCTCGAAGACCATCACCGTGTTGATCGAGCGCCGCACCAAGCATGAGCTCTACGGCAAGATCGTCGCGCGCAACAGCAAGTACCACGCGCACGACGAAAACGGCGAATACAAGATGGGCGACATCGTCGAGATCGCCGAGACCCGGCCGATCTCGAAGACCAAGGCCTGGGTTGCGACCCGGCTGGTTCAAAAGGCGATCATCGTCTGATCTGATCTGATTTGGTGTGCAACGAGACGGTCGGCGCCGAGCAGGGCGACCGGCCTTTTTTGTCGATGCTTCTTCTTGACTTGCGACCCGGGAGTCCACATGCTGAAAGTCGGTGACAAGCTGCCTGCGGGCACCCTTTCGGAATTCGTCGAGGTCGAGGGCAACGGCTGCTCGATCGGGCCGAACAGTTTCGACATCTTGCAGGCATCGGCCGGCAAGACGATCGCTATCTTCGCACTGCCCGGCGCCTTCACGCCGACGTGCTCCGCCAAGCATGTGCCGGGATACGTTGAGAAGGCCGACGCCTTCAAGACCGCCGGTGTCGACGAAATCTGGTGCGTTTCAGTCAACGACCCTTTCGTGATGGGCGCGTGGGCCCGGGATCAGGGGACCGCCGGCAAGGTCCGCATGATGGGCGACGGCAGTGCCGATTTCACGAAGGCTGCGGGCATGACCTTCGACCTGACGGCGCGTGGCATGGGCGTGCGCTCGCAGCGCTACTCGATGCTGGTGGTCGATGGCGTCGTCAAGGCGCTGAATGTCGAGGCGCCCGGCAAGTTCGAGGTCAGCGATGCGGCGACCTTGCTCGGTCAGGCGCAAGGCGTCGGGTCGAATTCCTGAGCCTGGTTGACGCACCGGCCCCATACCGGTCATAATCACAGACTTCGCTGGATTTGAGCAACGGCCGTTCGGTCTGGCTTGGATTTCAGATTCACCCACACCCGCCGGACGACTGCTCCTTGCATCGCCCGGTTCGACGGGCCCAAGACTGGCCGCGAGTGTCTTTCACAAGACCGCGATCAAGTTGGGGACAGGACAACATGATTCAAATGCAATCGCGACTTGATGTCGCGGACAACACTGGCGCGAAATCCGTCATGTGCATCAAGGTGCTGGGCGGCTCGAAGCGGCGCTACGCCGGTATCGGCGACGTCATCAAGGTCAGCATCAAGGAAGCAGCGCCGCGCGCCCGGGTGAAGAAGGGTGAGGTCTACAGCGCGGTCGTCGTCCGTACCGCCAAAGGCGTGCGCCGCCAGGACGGCTCGCTCGTGAAGTTCGACGGCAACGCCGCCGTGCTTCTCAATGCGAAGCTCGAGCCGATCGGCACCCGCATCTTCGGGCCGGTGACGCGTGAGCTCCGCACCGAGCGATTCATGAAGATCGTGTCGCTCGCTCCCGAAGTGTTGTGATCTGACGTTGGAGCCGGAACAGCCATGAACAAGATTCGCAAAGGCGACCAGGTCATCGTGTTGACCGGGCGCGACAAGGGCAAGCGCGGCGCGGTGCTGCAGCGCGTCGACGAAGAACGCATCCTCGTCGAGGGCGTCAACGTCGTGAAGAAGCACGTCAAGCCGAACCCGATGAAGGGCACGACCGGCGGCGTCGTCGACAAGACGCTCTCGATCCACCAGTCGAACGTGGCGATCTACAACGCCGCGACCGGCAAGGCCGACCGCGTGGGTATCAAGCAGCTGTCCGACCCGAAGACGAACAAGACCACGAAGGTCCGCGTCTTCAAGTCGAGCGGCGACGAGATCAAGGTCTAAGAGGGACTCATGGCCAAGCAACAAGCTTCCAGCGCGGCTCCGAAGGTCGCCCGCCTCCAGGCGATCTATCGTGACAAGATCTCGCCCGAACTGATCGAGAAGTTCTCGTACAAGTCGCCGATGCAGGTGCCCCGCATCACCAAGATCACGCTCAACATGGGCGTGAGCGAAGCGGTGTCGGACAAAAAGGTCATGGATCACGCGGTGAGCGACCTGACCAAGATCGCCGGCCAGAAGCCGGTCGTCACCAAATCGAAGAAGGCGATCGCCGGCTTCAAGATTCGCGACGGCGTGCCCATCGGCTGCATGGTGACCCTGCGAGGCGTTCAGATGTACGAATTCCTCGACCGCTTCGTGACGATCGCGCTGCCGCGCGTCCGCGACTTCCGTGGCATCTCGGGTCGCGCCTTTGACGGCCGCGGCAATTACAACATCGGCGTCAAGGAACAGATCATTTTTCCGGAAGTCGATTACGACAAGATCGACGTGCTGCGCGGTTTGAACATCAGCATCACGACGACCGCGAAGACCGACGACGAGGCCAAGGCTTTGCTCGCCGCGTTCAAATTCCCGTTCAAGAACTGAAGGACCGGACGTGGCCAAGACCTCTCTCATCCAGCGCGAATTGAAGCGCACCCAGCTCGTCGCGAAGTACGCCAAGAAGTACAACGAGCTCAAGGGCGCCGCCAACGACGCCAAGAAATCCGACGAGGAGCGTTATGCCGCTCGCCTCGAACTGCAAAAGCTCCCGCGCAACGCCTATCCGACCCGCCAGCGCAATCGTTGCGGGCTCACGGGACGTCCTCGCGGCACTTTCCGCAAGTTCGGGCTCGCCCGCAACAAGATTCGCGAACTGGCGTTCAAGGGCGACATCCCCGGCGTCATCAAGGCCAGCTGGTAAGCGTCGCAACCGCTCACCGCACAGCCTGATCAGGAGAGAACCCTTATGAGCATGAGTGATCCCATCGCCGACATGCTGACCCGCATCCGCAACGCGCAGATGGTTCAGAAGGTCAGCGTGACGATGCCGGCGTCGAAATTGAAGACGGCGATCGCCGAAGTGTTGAAGGCCGAAGGCTACATCGACAATTTCGCCGTTCGCGGCGATGCCGTCAAGCCGCAGCTCGAGATCGCGCTGAAGTACTACGCCGGCAAACCGGTGATCGAGCACATCGAGCGGGTGAGCCGCCCGGGGCTGCGCGTCTACAAAGGCCGCCACGATATTCCGAACGTGATGAACGGGCTGGGCGTGGCCATCGTGACGACGCCCAAGGGTGTGATGACGGACCGCAAGGCGCGCCAGGCCGGTATCGGCGGCGAAGTGCTCTGCTACGTCGCCTAAAGGAGAGACAGCGATGTCGCGCGTAGGAAAAATGGCTTTGCCGGTCCCGCAGGGCGTGGATGTGGCGGTGAGCACTGGGCAGATCAGCGTCAAGGGGTCGATGGGTACGCTGGTGCGTCCCGCGAATCCGTTGGTGTCGGTCAAGAATGAAGACGGCAAGCTGAACTTCGTGCCGAACGACGAGTCGGCTGCCGCCGATGCGATGTCGGGAACGATGCGTGCGCTGGTTGCGAACATGGTCAACGGCGTCAGCAAGGGCTTCGAGAAGAAGCTGTCGTTGGTCGGTGTCGGCTTTCGGGCCGCGGCTTCGGGCAGCACGCTGAATCTGCAGATCGGTTTCTCGCATCCGGTGACCAAGGAAATGCCGCAGGGCGTTCAGGTGGCTTGCCCGACGCAGACCGAGATCGTGATCAAGGGATCGGATCGACAGGTCGTCGGTCAGATCGCTGCCGAGGTTCGCGCGTTCCGGCCGCCGGAGCCCTATAAGGGCAAGGGGATTCGCTACGTCGGCGAGAAGGTCGTCATCAAAGAGACGAAGAAGAAGTAAGGGGCTGACATGTCACTGAACAAAAAAGATCAGCGCGTCCGTCGCTCCAAGCAGACCCGTGCCCGCATCGCGGTGCAGCGCGTTGCGCGGCTCAGCGTTCACCGCACCAATCTTCACATCTACGCCAGCGTCATCTCCGATGACGGTGCCAAGGTGCTGGCGAGTGCGTCGACCGCCGAGGCCGAGGTTCGCAAGGAACTCGGCGGGGAGGCAGGCGCGACCGGCAAGGGTGGCAACGTCGCCGCGGCGAGCGCGATCGGCAAACGCATCGCGGAGCGCGCGAAGGCTGCCGGCATCGAGAAGGTCGCCTTCGACCGCTCGGGTTTTGCATACCACGGCCGTGTCAAGGCGCTGGCCGAAGCCGCTCGTGAAGCCGGCCTCCAGTTCTAAGAAGCCGGCCCTTAAGGATCCAAGATGGCAAAGTTTCAACCCCGCGTTCAGGACGAAGGTCGTGACGACGGCCTGAAGGAAAAGATGATCGCGGTCAACCGCGTCACCAAGGTCGTCAAGGGCGGTCGTACGCTCAGCTTCGCTGCGCTGACCGTTGTCGGCGACGGCGACGGTCGCATCGGCATGGGCAAGGGCAAGGCCAAGGAAGTGCCGGTCGCCGTGACCAAGGCCATGGACTCGGCGCGCCGCAACATGATCAAGGTGTCGCTCAAGAACGGCACGATCCAGCACAAGGTGATCGGCGAGCATGGCGCGTCGCGCGTGCTGATGGCGCCGGCCAAGCCGGGTGACGGCATCATCGCCGGCGGCCCGATGCGGGCGGTCTTCGAAGTGATGGGCGTGACCGACATCGTCTGCAAGAGCCTCGGCTCGTCCAATCCCTACAACCTCGTGCGTGCCACGCTCGATGCGTTGAAGCACACCAGCACCCCGGCCGAGATCGCTGCGAAGCGCGGGCTGACGGTGGAAGAGCTGTTCGGCTGAGCCGGGCCGCAGGCACCTCACCCGGAAGAACACCATGTCCGACCAGATCGAAACGCAGACTGCCCCGAAGAGGACCGTGACCGTCAAGCTGGTGCGCAGCATCGCCGGCACTCGTGAGTCGCACCGCGCCACGGTGCGCGGCCTCGGCCTGCGCAAGCTCAACAGCGAATTCACGCTCGAAGACACCCCGGCGGTGCGCGGGATGATTAACAAGGTCTCCTACCTCGTCAAAGTACTTTGAGCACGGCAGCGTACGCGTCCAGAAGAAGCAAGCACATGGAACTCAACACCATCAAGCCGGGCGAAGGCTCGAAGCATGCCAAGCGCCGCGTCGGTCGCGGCATCGGCTCGGGGATCGGCAAGACCGCGGGACGGGGGCACAAGGGTCAGAAGTCGCGTGCCGGCGGCTATCACAAGGTCGGCTTCGAAGGCGGCCAGATGCCGCTGCAGCGGCGCCTGCCCAAGCGCGGCTTCAAGTCGCACCTGCTGAAATTCAACGCCGAGATCACCTTGACCCAGCTCGAGCGCCTGGGCGCCGACGAAGTCGATCTGCTGAGCCTGAAGCAGGCCGGTCTGGTCGGCGAGCTGGCGAAGGTCGTCAAAGTGATCAAGTCGGGCGAGCTCACGCGCAAGGTCGTGCTGAAGGGCATCGGCGCGACGGCCGGTGCCAAGGCGCTGATCGAGGCAGCCGGCGGCTCGCTCGCCTGAGCGGCGGCAACGGCCCGTCGATCGATATTCCGGAACAGGCTCCGTGGCAACCAACGCGAATCAACTGGCGAAGAGTGGCAAGTTCGGCGACCTGCGGCGACGCCTGACGTTTCTGCTGCTGGCGCTCGTCGTCTACCGGATCGGGGCCCACATTCCGGTGCCGGGCATCGATCCGAATCAGCTGCAGCAGCTCTTCAAGAGCCAGGCCGGCGGGATCCTGAGTCTCTTCAACATGTTTTCCGGCGGCGCGCTGTCGCGCTTCACCGTATTCGCGCTCGGGATCATGCCGTACATCTCGGCGTCGATCATCATGCAGCTGATGAGCTATGTCGTGCCGACGCTCGAGGCGCTCAAGAAGGAAGGCGAGTCCGGGCGCCGAAAGATCACTCAATACACCCGCTACGGCACCCTGGGGCTGGCGCTCTTCCAGTCGCTTGGCATCGCGATCGCCCTCGAAGGTTCGGCGGGTCTCGTGATCAGCCCCGGCTTCGGTTTTCGGTTGACGGCGGTCGTCAGTCTCGTCGCAGGGACGATGTTCCTGATGTGGCTCGGCGAGCAAATCACCGAGCGCGGTCTCGGCAACGGTATCTCGATCATCATCTTCGGCGGGATCGCGGCCGGCCTGCCCGGGGCGCTTGGACAATTCGGCACCCTGGTCGGGCAAGGATCGATGAGCATTCCCGCGGCGCTTTTCGTCACCCTGCTGGTGGTGGCCGTGACCTATGCGGTGGTGTTCGTGGAACGCGGCCAGCGAAAGATCCTGGTCAACTATGCGAAGCGGCAGGTGGGCAACAAGGTCTACGGCGGTCAATCGTCGCACCTGCCGCTCAAGCTCAACATGTCGGGCGTGATTCCGCCGATCTTCGCATCGTCGATCATCCTGCTGCCGGCGACAGCCGTCGGCTGGTTCGCGACGGGCGACAGCTTCCGCTGGCTCAAGGATACGGCCGACCTGCTGCGTCCCGGCCAGCCGATTTACGTCATGCTCTACGCGGCGGCGATCATCTTTTTCTGC
Source organism: uncultured Acetobacteraceae bacterium (assembly GCA_964657785.1). Taxonomy (GTDB): domain Bacteria; phylum Pseudomonadota; class Gammaproteobacteria; order Burkholderiales; family Burkholderiaceae_C; genus LMDS01. Next base: position 9,297 of record CAZZWY010000013.1, on the reverse strand, counting down.
TTCTTCTATACCGCGCTCGTGTTCAACAGCCGGGAGACGGCAGACAACCTGAAGAAGAGCGGCGCGTTCATTCCGGGCATCCGGCCGGGGGACCAGACGGCGCGGCACATCGATCGCATTCTCTCGCGGCTGACGCTGGCCGGCGCCATCTACATCACGCTCGTCTGCCTGCTGCCGGAATTTCTGGTGCTGAAGTACAACGTGCCGTTCAATTTCGGCGGTACGTCGCTCTTGATCATTGTGGTCGTCACCATGGATTTCTGGGCCCAGGTTCAGAGCTACGTCATGAGCCAGCAGTACGAATCCTTGCTGAAAAAAGCCAATTTCAAAGCGAGCTGAAAGAAGAAGCATCCCGCATGTCCAAAGACGACGTCATTCAGATGCAGGGCGAGATTCTCGAGAATCTCCCCAACGCCACGTTCCGCGTGAAGCTCGAGAACAATCACGTCGTCCTGGGGCACATCTCCGGAAAGATGCGGATGCACTACATCCGGATCCTGCCCGGCGACAAGGTGACGGTTGAACTGACCCCCTACGACCTCAGCCGCGCACGCATCGTGTTCCGTGCCAAGTAGCGGCACCCCGGACGGCCCGCAGCGTTATCCAGAATACAGGTCGGCCTGCCAAAGGCCAGGAGAAGAAGCATGAAAGTCGCAGCATCGGTCAAGAAGATGTGTCGCAATTGCAAGGTGATCCGGCGCAGGGGTGTCGTGCGCGTCATCTGCATCGACCCGCGTCACAAGCAGCGCCAGGGATGAGCCCGGACGAGAAGGAGTCCCTGCGGACTCTTTTTCGCCTGGCAAACGGCTTTGCGCCTGCCAGCGCAAAGCCTGGGTGTGGTGACGCCGCCGCACCGGCCTGAAGGCACGAACAAGTCAGAGGAAGAACATGGCACGCATCGCTGGTATCAACATTCCGCCCCACAAGCACACCGAGATCGGCCTGACGTCGATCTACGGGATCGGCCGCACGACGGCGCAGAAGATTTGCGCGAACAGCGGCGTGCCCTTCGATCGCAAGGTCAAGGACCTGACCGATACCGACCTGGAGCGCATTCGGGAAGAGATCGGCCGCATCACCATCGAAGGCGACCTGCGTCGCGAGATGTCGATCAACATCAAGCGATTGATGGACCTCGGTTGCTACCGCGGCTTTCGCCATCGCCGTGGCCTGCCGGTGCGCGGGCAACGCACCAAGACCAACGCGCGCACCCGCAAGGGCCCGCGCAAGTCGGGTGCGCTGGTCAAGAAGTGACCCCCGCGGCCTGTTGAGCGCAGGCGCACGTCGTACGAAATCAAGAGAAGGTCATCATGGCTAAAGCACCCGTCAACACCGCCGCGCAGCGCGTGCGCAAGAAGGCCCGCAAGAACGTCGCCGACGGTATCGCGCACGTTCATGCGTCGTTCAACAACACGATCATCACCATCACCGATCGTCAGGGCGGCGCGCTGTCCTGGGCATCGAGCGGTGGGCAGGGCTTCAAGGGTTCGCGCAAGAGCACGCCTTTCGCGGCCCAGGTCGCCGCGGAGACGGCCGGTCGTGCAGCGCAGGATCAGGGCATCAAGAACCTCGACGTGCGGATCAAGGGCCCCGGCCCGGGACGCGAGTCATCGGTTCGTGCACTCGCCTCGCTCGGCATCCGCATCAATTCGATTTCCGACGTGACGCCGGTGCCGCACAACGGTTGTCGTCCGCAAAAGCGCCGTCGGATCTGAGACGCTTTTTCCCCGGGGCGCGCTTCATCGGCGCGGTTCCCGTCTGTCGGTGATGCCGTGACGGCTTCACCGACATTTTCGTTGAGGTCGCGGCTCATGCCCACGCGACGGGCCGTCCACCTTCTAAGCCCACCGTCTGAGCGCACACAACAACACTCGCCAGACTCGCGCAAGCGGTTGCCTTCCATGGGCGGCGCCTGCGTCAGATCGACACCAAAGGAAGCAACGTGGCACGTTTTCTAGGCCCCAAGGGCAAACTTTCCCGCCGTGAAGGCACTGACCTTTTCCTCAAGAGCGCGCGCCGCCCGATCGGGGACAAGGTCAAGTTCGATAGCAAGCCCGGCCAGCACGGCCGGACCTCTGGAACGAGAACCTCCGACTTCGGTCTCCAGCTTCGCGAGAAGCAGAAGGTCAAGCGGATGTACGGCATTCTCGAACGCCAGTTTCGACGCTACTTTGCCGAGGCCGAGCGTCGCAAGGGCAACACCGGCGCGAACCTGCTGCTGCTGCTCGAGTCCCGGCTCGACAACGTCGTCTACCGCATGGGCTTCGGCTCGACCCGCGCCGAAGCGCGTCAGCTGGTTTCGCACAAGAGCATCACGGTCAACGGCGCGGTCGTCAACATCGCGTCCTATCTCGTGAAGCCGGGCGACACGGTGGGGGTGCGCGAGAAGGCGAAGAAGCAGCTGCGCATCACGGATGCGGTCAAGCTGGCCGAAGGTCAGGGCATGCCCAACTGGGTCACGGTCGACGCGAGCAAGCTCGAAGGCGTCTTCAAGAAGGCGCCCGATCGCGACGAATTCGGCGCCGACATCAAGGAAGCGCTGATCGTGGAGTTGTATTCGAGATAAAGACGAGGGCGGGATCGGCTTCGCCGACCCTTCTTAGCTCTTGTTTCAGCCTCGTATGCCGGCAACGAGGTGTTTCGCTCAGCCCGGCGCAGTCCATCAGCCTTATCGGTGTAACGAGCCGAGGGTATTGAGACGAACAGGACTTCAATGCAAACCAATCTGCTGAAACCCAAAGCCATCAATGTCGAGCCGCTCGGCGGCAACCGTGCGAAGGTCACGCTCGAGCCGTTCGAGCGCGGCTACGGGCATACGCTCGGCAACGCGCTGCGCCGCGTCCTGCTGTCGTCGATGGTCGGGTATGCGCCGACCGAAGTGACGATTGCGGGCGTGCTGCATGAGTACTCCGCGATCGACGGTGTCCAGGAAGACGTGGTCCACATCATGTTGAACCTGAAAGGCGTCGTCTTCCGCCTGCACAACCGCGACGAAGTGACGCTGGTGCTGCGCAAGGAAGGCGAGGGTCCCGTCACGGCCGCCGACATCCAGACGCCGCACGACGTCGAGATCGTCAATCCCGAGCACGTCATCGCGCACCTGTCGCAAGGCGGCAAGCTCGACATGCAGATCAAGGTCGAGAAGGGCCGCGGCTATGTGCCCGGGACAATGCGCCGCTACGGTGACGAGCCGACGAAGTCGATCGGCCGGATCGTGCTCGACGCCTCGTTCTCGCCGGTGGCGCGTGTCAGCTACACGGTGGAGAGCGCCCGCGTCGAGCAGCGCACCGACCTCGACAAGCTGGTGATGGAGATCAACACCAACGGCGCGATCACCCCGGAAGAGGCGATCCGCAATTCGGCCAAGATTCTGGTCGAGCAACTGATGGTGTTCGCGCAACTCGAAGGCGAGCCGGGCGTCCATTTCCCCGATTCGCAGCCGCGGCCGAACACGCAGTTCGATCCGATCCTGCTTCGTCCGGTCGACGAGCTCGAGCTCACGGTGCGTTCGGCCAATTGCCTGAAAGCCGAGAACATCTACTACATCGGCGACCTGATCCAGCGTACCGAGACCGAGCTGCTGAAAACTCCGAACCTGGGCCGCAAATCGCTCAACGAGATCAAGGAAGTGCTGGCCTCGCGGGGCCTCACGCTCGGCGCACGGCTCGAGAACTGGCCGCCGCAGGGGTTGGACAAGCGATAAACCGCAGCGCTCCAACGATGAAAGACGGCCCGCAGGCCGTCATGGGATGACGGATGCGCTCGTGCGTGTCCGATCGCGCAACCCCCGGTACCTGACACGGCCGGGGTCGACAACAGAAGGAAGCACACCATGCGCCACCGCAACGGACTACGCAAACTCAACCGCACCTCGGAGCATCGCCAGGCGATGCTCCGGAACATGTGCAACTCGCTGCTGCAGCACGAGGCCATCAAGACCACCGTGCCGAAGGCCAAGGAATTGCGCCGCGTCGTCGAGCCGCTCATCACGCTCGCCAAAGAAGCGACACTGGCCAACCGACGTCTCGCCTTCGACCGCACGCGTGACCGCGACATCGTGACCAAGCTCTTCAACGAACTCGGCCCGCGCTATCAGGCGCGTCCGGGCGGCTACACACGGATCCTGAAAATGGGCTTTCGGGTGGGCGACAATGCACCGATGGCATTCGTTGAACTGGTCGATCGGCCTGAACCGAGCGAGCCCGAGGCATCGACCGCGGAGTGACGCGGCGCGAGTCTCCCGGCTCGCGGAGACGAAAGGGCAGGGCCGGCGTGATGCCGGCCTTCTTCTTGGTGCGCGCGGTTCGACAATCGGTCCAGGGGTTCACCACGGAACCGAAGCCCCTGCCCCGCCTCTGACCGGATCCTCATCGCCAACGTCCTCGATGCTTGCCCGACCCGAATTCGATTTGCTGCGGCGGTTTGCGCTCTGGTGCCTGTTCGGCGCCTCACTGATCGTTGGCCTGCCGACGGTCGTCGCCGCGCGCGAGGAATTTCTGGATCCCGAACTCGCGTTCACCCTGTCCGGCCGAGCGATCGACGACCACCGCATCGAGTTGTTGTTCACGGCAGCGCCGGGCTACTACCTCTACCGGGACCGCTTCGAATTCCGTGCCGAGGGGGCGACCTTGGGGGAGCCGACGTTTCCGCACGGCAAGGTGAAGTTCGACGAGACCTTCCAGAAAAACGTCGAGACCTTTCGCGGTGAGGTCCCGATCACGATTCCGGTCGGCCAGGCGCCTGCCGGCTTCACCTTGCTCGTGGTCAGCCAGGGCTGTGCCGACAAGGGCCTGTGTTATCCCCCTGCCGAGCGCGCGGTGCACGTCAGGCTGACCGCCTTCGGCGGAAACGGCAGCGTCGAGGTGCTGAATGCAGCACAGACCGCCTCCCAAAGTACCGCATCGGGCGGTCGTTCCGGGCCTGACGCACTGGCCTCGGGCACCTTGAATGCCCCCGCGGCCGCCGCCGGTTTGGATGCGGTCCTTCGCGCCGGGCGCTTCTGGAGCGTGGTCGCGGTGTTCTTCGTCGCCGGGGTGCTGCTGTCGTTGACGCCGTGCGTCCTGCCGATGTTGCCGATCCTCTCGTCGATCATCGTCGGGCACGGATCCGCCGTGTCGCGCTCGAGAGGGTTCGGTCTGGCGCTGAGTTACTCGCTCGGCATGGCGCTCGTCTATACGGCGCTCGGGATCGCGGCGGGACTCGCCGGCGAAGGGCTTGCGGCGATGTTGCAGAACGGCTGGGTCCTGGGCGGCTTTGCGTTGCTGCTCGTGCTCCTGTCGCTGTCGATGTTCGGCGTATACGAGTTGCGCCTGCCGGGGTCGTTGACGGGGCGGCTGTCCCGGGCGTCGCAGCGGCTCGGGTCGGGTCGCGTGGCCGCCGTGTTCGCGATGGGCGGCGTCTCCGCACTGATCGTCAGCCCGTGCGTCGTGGCGCCGCTCGCGGGCGCGCTGCTCTATCTCAGCCAGACACGCGACGTCTGGCTCGGCGGCACGGCGTTGTTCTCGCTGGCCGCGGGCATGAGCGTGCCGCTGCTGCTGATCGGCGCCTCGGCAGGCGCGTTGCTGCCCCGGACCGGCGCCTGGATGGACGAGGTCAAGCGCTTCTTCGGTATGGTGTTGCTCGGCGTCGCGTTGTGGACGGTGCAAACTGTCCTGCCTGCGCCGCTGGTGCTTGCGCTCTGGGGCGTGCTCGCCCTGGTGTTGGCCCTGGTCGTTCTGCGGCCGGGCCGGGACCGTGCAGGACGCACGCGGAGCCCGTGGCGCCGCGGCGCTGCGGCGGTGTTCGCGCTCGCCGGGCTGCTGCAGCTTGTCGGCGCGGCTTCTGGGAGCAGCGACCCGCTTCAGCCGCTCGATCGACTTTCCGGCATGGTCGGGCGCAACCGGGGCGGCGCCGCGAGTCCCGCGGATCTGTCCCAGGCGTTCCAACCCGTGCGGAGCGTCGAAGAACTCGACGCGATCCTGCGGGCCGACGCACGCCCGGCGATGCTCGATTTCTACGCCGACTGGTGTGTCTCCTGCAAGGAGATGGAACGCTTTACCTTCGCGGATCCGCGCGTGCGCCGGCAACTCGCCGGCGCTTTGCGCCTGCGCGCCGACGTGACGGCGAACAACCTGCAAGACCGCGCGCTTATGAGGCGTTTCGGCCTGTACGGCCCCCCGGGTCTGGTTTTTTTCGACACCCAGGGCCGAGAGGTGAGCGAGGTGCGGGTGATCGGGTTCCAGGATGCCGATCGCTTCCTCCAAAGCCTCGCCCGCGCCGGGCTCTGAGGCTCGGTCATTCTCTGTATCTGTGCTAGAATAATTGACTCAGTCGCGAGGTGGAGCAGTCTGGTAGCTCGTTGGGCTCATAACCCAAAGGTCGCAGGTTCAAATCCTGCCCTCGCAACCACCAAATTCTTAGTTAGATCAACAGGTTAGAGAGCCCGCCAAGTGCGGGCTTTTTTGCGTTTGGGCACGCCGTGCCCATCCTGTGCCCATTCCGTGCCCACGCGGGCAATTCACTGGCTTAAAACGACCCTTGGTCTACGTGCCCAGAGTAAGTGCGCCTGACCATTGGGAGGGATTCCCGATGCGGATAAGCGGTCGACGCCTTGAGTTGCGCCGGCAATGACATCTTCCGACACTCGTCGACGCTTGCGTGCCCATGTCGTGCCCAAGCCGTGACCGTTGAAACCGGCTGCGTGGAGCGGGCGGGCAGAGCCTGTAGCGAAGCTCTCGGCGATAGACGGGTTGTCATCTTGGAGGCGTCGGCTTTCGGCAGCGCATTCGCTACTCGGATGCATTCTGAGTCGACTGCCGCAGTGCATCCCGGCCTCCAGTTTGGCCTGCGACACGTCTCCAAAGAAGGCTTACCGCCTCACAGGCCTTCGCGCGAGGCGCGGAGGCGAGGTTGACAGCGACCTTCGGGGATTGATCCGTTTCGTCGGGCCCGTCGGCCGTCGGCGCCGTCCGCGACCGCATTTGTCTTTGTCTTGACCACGGGGAGTTCGGTCAGAGACTGACCTTGTCCTGCACCTTCGCGGACAGACAAGGAACCTTATGTCTTTCAAACGAAACGGCACCAGGAGCAAGGCAGCCGCAGTGCATGAACCACCGCCTTCGGCGGCAGACCTGCTACCGCCTCCGAGGAGTCGATGCTGGCGGCGCCGTCTGGTGCTCAAAGAGTTCCCCCACGGGTATGCCGAAGTAGTCGCAGAGCGCGTCAATGGCAGCGATGTCGACCCGCGCCGCCGTCTCGTCGTACAGGAGAGTGACGGTGTTGCGGTGCAGGCCGGTGTCGCGAGCGACGTCGGCGATCTTGAGCTTTCGCTCGCCCATCAGACGGGAGAGGTGGCACTTGATCAATGCGTACTCGAAGAAAATATGATATCCAGAATGTCAAAAAGTCTTGACATGAGGCGCAATTCGTCAAAGAATGACATTCAGAACGATAAAAAGCTTGTTCAAATGCAGGTTTGTCGTTCTCATTGTCTCCCACTTCACAAGGAACACAACATGGCAGACCTCACCTACCTGACAACCGACGAGCTCTCGGCGCGTATCAAGTACGACGTCCGAACGATACGGGAGCGGTTAAAAGACAGCGTGCTCCTCGAGGGTGTGCACTACATCCGGCCGTTCGGAGGCCGCAAGATCCTCTTTGTTTGGGATCGTATTGCCGCTGACCTTGCCAAACCGGTTGAGGCCGATCACGTCGGCATCCCGATGTCCAATGGAGGTGTTCTCCATGGGTAGCGTTCGGCGACGCCAGGACAATGGCTTTTTGTTTCTCGACTTCCGCTTTCAGGGCAAGCGCTGCCGGGAGCAGACGCTGCTCTCTGACACGCTGGTCAATCGCAAGAAGGCGGAGCGAAGCCTTGCGATGATCGAGGCCGAAATCGCGGCCGGAACCTTCGACTATGCGGCGAACTTCCACAAACCCCTGCCGCACGGGGCCCCGGTGGGATCGGCTTCGAAGGTGCGAGCCGTGCAGGTGCCGACTCCGGAGTCGACGCCAAGCCTGCGTGACTTCGCCGACCAATGGCTGACGAACCACGCTGTCGAGTGGCGTCGCTCGCACATCCGCGTGCTTCGCTCAACGATCGACGGACACCTGATCAAGCATTTCGGGGACCGCCCTGTCGGCGAAATCACGAAGGCAGACCTCCTCGATTTCCGCAACCGACTGGCCGAAGCGCCGGGCCGCAGCGGCGCCAGTTTGAGCCCCAAGCGCATCAACGGCATCCTCGCCCCGCTTCGACAGATCCTCGCGGAGGCCGCCGAGATGTACGGATTCGTCTCGCCGGCGACGAACATCAAGCCGCTGCGCGTCAGGAAGAGCGACGTCCAGCCGTTCACACTGGCCGAGGTCCAGACCCTGATCAGCCGCACCCGCGCCGACTACCGCCACTACTTTCTCATCCGCTTCTTCACCGGCATGCGCACCGGCGAGATCCATGGCCTGAAGTGGAAGTACGTCGACTTCGAGCGCCGCCTCATTCTCGTGCGCGAGACCTTCGTGCTCGGTGAGGAGGAGTACACGAAGAACGACTACTCCCAGCGCGACATCCAGATGAGCCAGGTCGTCTACGAGGCGCTACGCCAGCAGCACGCGGCGACATCCAAGCTCGGCGACTACGTCTTTTGCAACCGACAAGGCCTGCCGCTCGACAACAAGAACTTCAGCGACCGCGTCTGGTACCCGCTCCTGCGCCACCTCGGTCTCGAGCGCCGCCGCCCCTACCAGATGCGCCACACCGCTGCGACCCTCTGGCTCGCCTCAGGCGAAGCGCCCGAGTGGATCGCCCGTCAGCTCGGTCATAGCAGCACCGAGATGCTCTTTCGGGTCTACAGCCGCTACGTCCCGAACCTGACGCGCCGCGACGGCTCGGCGATCGACCGGCTGCTCGCCTCGCGTTTCGCCGGCATCACCGAAGCGGAGGAGGATGGTGCCTCCACGACGCTTCCCGCGCCGCAGGGACAGCCGCCCCCGCTGAACAGCGTCTGGGCGCTCGCCGCCTGAGCTGACCTTCCCCTCTCCGAGCCACCCATGCCTGCCGGGCCGCAACGCGGCGCCGGCGGGCAGGGCAGAGCTCGGCCTGCTCCCTCCTTCCCTTGCCGTCTCACTCGTCCAGTGCTTCAAGCCCACCGGAGGTCCCATGTTCCCCGATCCGTACCCGTTCGTGACGCCACGCCGTCACCCGAACAGCCTGACGCTGCATATCACCCTGCGTGGCGCGCCCAGCCGCCGCCGGCGCCGTGTGTTCTTCTCTCGTCTCTACGCCGAGTCCCGGCGTCTCGGTCTCGTCTTCAGCCAGAA